>DUUA01000168.1 GCA_012841765.1 Acholeplasmataceae bacterium | reverse complement strand
TTTGGAAATCCTTATAAATTAGGACTTGAGAAAGTAAAAAAGGTAATTAATTTAAAATTTTAATAAAAGTGGTATCTTCCAAAATGGAAACAACCATTAAAACAATAGTAATATAAAATTGTAATTTGATTTAGACTTTAAAATATGAAAAGGAGGATTTTAACAATGGCAATGTATGGTGAAATAAATAAAAATAATGAAATATTTGTAATTGATAAAAGAGTTTTGACAACAGGAGAAACAGAAGAAACATTATTAATCACAGGCAGTTTATCTGATGCATGTGATTATATGGAAGAATGGAACATTAAAGAGGGTTTTAATAATAGGGATTGTTATAACAATTTAGATTTTAGTACATTGGATTTTGAAAAACATAAGTATATAGCAGATTTATATAAATATAGCAATTGGGATGAATTTGTTGAGATGGGTGGCGAAATAGTAAATAAAAAGTAAATTTGATTTTAATATGAAAGGAAAATAAGACAATGAAAAATAAAAATGAAGTAGGGCTTATAGAATTAATGAAAAATAGTTATGTAATTAGAACTAGCAAAGGAGATTATAGGCTAGATATATACACAGATGGTATAGTGGTTGAAAAAGGTTTTTATTTAGATGCTGGAAAGCATGGATATATATGGGAAACAAAAGGACATTTATTTTATGAAGACGATAGAAAAATTAAGAGAAGAACTCAAAAAATTGCAAATGAAATAATTAAAGAAGTAACTACAATGTTAATAGAAGGAGAATAGAAAAAATGGAAAAATATTATTTAAATTTTAGTAATTTAAATGAAGAAACACAAGATATAATTATGCAAGATGTTATACACGACTTAGAAGTAACAGAAGGTAAAGAAATTTTAGAGGCAGATGCTAAGACTATGAATATTGATTATGAAACCTATATAACAGAAAAAGCAGAAAGACACCTATATAACTTTGATTTTATATTTAATGTGTAAAAGGAGAATAAAACAATGAAAAGATATTATGTTTATAATTTTTCAATAGGTAGTCCAATATTAATTGATACAGAAGAGAGAACCATAACAAAGTATAGCAGCAACATTTACGGTCAAATATATAATCTAGATCAAGAACATAAAAAAGTTAGCAAGCAAAAAGTAAACGGATTAATCAAAAGGCTGAACAGTAGAAATTACCTTGATAAGAGCCTTGTAATAGACAGATATATCTATAACTACATTATGACAGCATTTCAAAGGGCAGAATGCGAAAGAGGACTTAGTTTAAATAAACGTGACTTTATAACATCAAGTGATGATTATAAAGAAGTAATTGAAAAAATGTATATATGGGTATATGAGCAGTATATGGGTATATAAGCAACTTAATAAAAAGCAGATTTTATAAGCCTTTAAAGGCAGAAAGTAGGTAGACAATGAAATATAATACAATGGATTATGATAATTTAATAGACGAAATTCAACAGCAGATTAATAGAATTAATAATGAGATGGATATTCATAAATTTACACGAGAAGAAAATGTTTGCACATATAACAAGTTGACTAATATTTTATTAATATTAAATGATATCAAATAACAATGTAGCAGCCTTTAAAGGCTAGAAAGTGAGGATAATATGAACGAACAAATAAAAAAACTATTAAACAAGGCAGAAAATTTAGGTTGGAATGTACAAAAAGAAGATGGGAATGTATATATGTTTAGTCGATATAGTCCAGTAGGTCAAGACTTCAGCGTTATTATTGATACAGAAAACAATCCTCATTTATTTGTAGCTAATATTTATGATGTATACTCAAATTTTGATGTATCAGAAGAAACTTATTTATGGTTAGATGAATCAGGACATGGAAAAAATGGAGCACTTTATGATATGAAGGATTTATATGAGGACATTGAAAAATGTCAAGAAATGATTTTAGAATTACATGATGAATTGAGTGTGATATGGTAACTAAATAAAAGAATGTTTTTATTAGAAAGAGAGGAGATAAAATTATGGCATATGGTTTAAATATATATTCAATTTTTAATCCACGACCAAGTTTAGCAATTACACATGATGATTTTAAAGTAACTTATAGTAATTCAAATGGTACATGGATTAGATTAGAGGAGTTAGAAAATATGATTGACAA
>DUUA01000167.1 GCA_012841765.1 Acholeplasmataceae bacterium | reverse complement strand
TTTTATCACTTAAAAAATCTAACTTATTACTTTCTATATTAATAAAGTCTCTTGCAAGGCTTCTCCTTTTAAAAATGTTTGCATTTCTATATTTATGATAGAAAACCAAAAAACGTTCATTAAATTGTTCGAACTCAATTTTTGAACTTCTAGTTATTTTACTTTCTAATTTAGCTAATAAATTATTATTAACTAAATTTAGATGATAGTCTAAATATTCCTTTAATTCATTATCTTTTTTAAACTTTTTTTCTAGTGCTATTAAATCCTTATAATTAAAATTTTTAAAATGAGTATTAAACATCTTAAAAATACGTTTAGGTAATAGTTCTTCTTTAATTTCTCTAGTTTTTAAATATCTATCAAATAAATTATTTACAGAAACATTACTAGAAACTTCTTTATATAATAACTTTAATGATTCATCTAATTTTTCAATTAAATTAGTAATTTCTCTTTCATTTTTATAAACATCATTATTAATTGTTCTAAATGGTGGGTTTGGATCAATAAAATTATTTAACTTATTATAAAAATTAGGTTTGTTTTCAGCATCATCAATAAACATTGCATATTTACTAGTACTACCTAACCTTGAATAAATTACATCCAAAGCAACTTTTTTCTCACTAATTACTAAGACATTTTCACCCTTTAAAACACTATCTGCTATTAAACTAGTAATTGTTTGACTCTTACCTGTTCCTGGCGGTCCCCAAACGACTAATTTCTTTTCATTATTCAATACTTCTATAACATGTTCTTGTGCATCGTTTAAATCATTAATATAATTAATATTAAATTCATTAACTTTTTTATTTAAAGGTTTATATATTAATTGTTCGCCTTCTTCATAAACACTATCTTGGTCAATTAAACCTTCTAGTAATTCATTATATTTATGATTATCTAAAATAGTGTCAATATCTTTTTGAACCATTGATGAATGAACTTGGAAACGTCCTAAGACTAAATATTGTTCTAGCTCATAGTTTTTATATTTAGTTTTAATAAAGTCTTCTTTTAAATCATTTTTAAATGGTTTAAAATCAAAAGCTTTAATACTACCATTAGTTGTAATACCATTTTTATTATAAAAAGGTATTACAACATTATTTAAAATATCTAAATTGAAATTATCAATTTGTGGCATTTCTTCAATTTTATTAATCTTATTAAACTTAGCTGCCGTTAAAACTAAATCACGGTTAAATAAAATATCTTTATCTAAGTCTTTAACTATATAAAATTGTTTTCGTTTACGTTCTAATTTAACCGGAAAATATAGTAATGGCGCCTTAATAGCGAACTTTTCTTTTCTAAGATAACTTCCCAAATAAGGATATGCAATATATAAATTATAAGAACCATTTTCACGATATTCTTTATTAATATTTCTATAAAGTGTTGTTAGGTGATTAGTTAGGAAATCTTGTTCAATATTTAAGTTTAATTGTTTTGACTTTGTATTAGTTAAAAAATCAACCATATTATTTTCTTCTGATAAACTGGTTAAATCAAAACTTTTAATTTTATGAATCCTTCCTAAATACAAGTTACTATTTGATTTAGAAATATTAGTTAGACGGTCTTTATAATTGTTTAAAACTTTATAAGCAGTCTTTGAGACTTTAACTTCTTTATTTTGTTTTAGACGGTGTTGGTTAATAACTTTTAGAAACAGATTAGCATAATCTTCTAAAAAGTTATTATCCAGCCCGGAAATAGCTAAAAAATCACTTTTTTGAAGTGGGCGTTTTTTAAAGATTTCTTCTAAGCCTTGATCAGTTATAACTATTATTTTTTCGTTATATTTTTCTAAATGATTAGTTCTTATTTCTCTTCTTAAATTAATTAAGTTTTCTAATAGTTCATTTCTTTTTAACATCTTAACACCCCTTACTTTATATATTAACATTTTTAAACCTATTATTTAACAAATATAATTAACTAATTAAAAAAGGTATTATATTTAATA
>DUUA01000166.1 GCA_012841765.1 Acholeplasmataceae bacterium | reverse complement strand
CATTTAAATAAAGACATATTTCAATCGCTATTGCTGAATTCTCTGATTGATATTTTCCTAATAAATTCAATTTAATGTTTTTAATATTTTTATAATCAAATTTTGTATTATCTTTGGATATCTTTAAATTTTTTATATCTTTAAATTTTACAATAGTTAAATCTGATTTAAATTTATTAGTTTCATTTATAAATAAATCTGCTAAATCATCATTTTGAATTGTAAACAGAGGTATATTTTCTTTTAAAATACCTAGTTTTTGTAAGGCAATCTCTTGTAAAGAGTTACCTAAAAGACTCATGTGATCTAAATTAACATTGCTAATAGCTGTTACAATTGAATTTTTTATGATGTTTGTAGAATCAAGCAAACCACCAATTCCTACTTCTAAAATAACAACATCAATTTTTTTTATATCTTTAAAATATAAAAAAGACAATAAAGTTACAAATTCAAAAAATGACGGGTGAGAAATTCCCAACTCATCTAATAGATTATATTTGTTAATAATAATATTACCATATTTCAGTAAATCTTTATCGCTTATATATTGTTTATTATAAGAAATTCTTTCGTTAAAAGTAATAATATAAGGAGAAATAAACTTTCCAACATTAACCCCTGAAGTAGTTAAAATACTTTCAATAAAACTACAAACTGATCCTTTCCCGTTAGTCCCCGTTATATGAATAAAACGTAAACCATCTTGAGGATTACCATATATTTCAGCAATTTTCTTCATCCTATCTAATGAAGTTTTCTTTTCGTTTCTTTTTTGTGCTTCCACAAATAATATAAATTCATTAATATCTTTAAACATTTTATCCTCTATTTTAAATCTTCAATAGATTTATTAATTGCATCTAATTGTTTAAGGTATTTTGAAAGTTTTGATTTTTCCTCTTCAACTTTAAAAGCAGGAGCTTTATTAATAAAATTTTTATTTTCAAGCATTTCTTCACCACGTTTAATTTCAAATAATATTGTTTTTTTAGAATCATAAAGTTTAATTAATTCTTCTTCCTTGTTAACTAGTGTATCCAAAGGAACAGCAATTGTTACATTAGTTAAAACTTTAATTACTTTTTTACTTCCATCTATTGATTCCTTTGTAATTATTAATTTATCATAGTTTGTAAATCTTTGTAAATATGGCAAATGTTTTTTTATTATTTTATGGCTAAAATCAGTTCTACATTCAATTTGTAAATCAATTTTTTTAGAATTAGGCACATTTTTTTCAGCTCTAATATTTCTAATTGCTGAAATAACATCAAAA
The DNA here is from genome assembly GCA_012841765.1 of Acholeplasmataceae bacterium. Next base: position 2,659 of record DUUA01000166.1, on the reverse strand, counting down.
ATAATTAATATATCATCAAAATCAGAAAAATCATAATCATGATTACAAACAGGCCATTTACTTATAACAATACTATCTTGATGATAAGTTTGATATATTTCTTCTGTTACAAAAGGAATAAACGGATGTAACAATTTGATTACAACAGTGAGAACATAATCTAAAACTGCACAAGTATTAGTTTTTGCTAATTCATTATCTTCTTGAAAGACTACTTTTGTCATTTCTAAATACCATGAAGCAAAATCATTCCAAATAAAATTATAAATAGTTCTTGCTACCTCTCCAAATTCAAACTTTTCAAAATTTTCGTCTGATTCTCTAATAATGTCATTTACTCTCTTTAATATCCATTTATCAATACTATTTAGTTCTTTAATGTTTATAGTTGTTTTTATATATTGATTATTATCAAATTGAATACCAATATATCTGGCAATATTCCATATTTTATTAATATAATTCCAAGTTGACTCAAGTTTTTCATCTGAATATCTAAAATCTTGACCAGGTCCTCCCGTGGTACTAATAAAATATCTTAAAGTATCAGAACCATATTGCTCAATTACTTCAAGCATATCAGCACCATTATTTAGTGATTTAGAAATCTTTCTTCCAATTTCATCTCTAATTAACCCATGAATTAAAACATCTTTAAATGGTCTAGTATTTAATAAATACTTAGATTGAAAAGCCATTCTTGCAACCCAGAAAAAGATAATATCATAACCTGTAACTAAACTATCATTGGGGAAAAACCGCTCTAAATCAATAGTTTTTTCAGGCCACCCAAGGGTAGAAAAAGGCCACAAAGCACTTGAAAACCAAGTATCAAGAACATCTGGATCTTGTTCCCAGCTATCACCTTCTGGTTTTTCTTCACCAACAAAAACTTCTTCTCCCCGATACCAAGCTGGAATTCTATGACCCCACCAAAGTTGTCTGCTAATACACCAATCTTGAATATTGTTTAACCAATTTAAAAATATTTTTTCAAAATGAGGCGGATGAAAATTAATTTTTTCATCTGCTTTTTTTTGCATATCTAAAATTTCTGAAGCTAAATCATCCATAGAAACAAACCATTGTTTAGATAATCTTGGTTCAACAATAGAACCCGTTCTTTCACTATGCCCCACAGCATGAATTGTCTTTTCAACCTTAATTAAATTCCCAGATTTTTCCATGTCTTTAACAACTTTTTTACGACAATCAAATCTATCTAAGTTTTCATAATGTCCCGCTAAACTATTCATTGTTCCATCATCGTTCATACATAAAGGAAATTGCAAATCATGTCTAACTCCAACTTCAAAATCATTGGGATCATGTGCTGGTGTAACCTTAACAACCCCTGTACCAAATTCTCTATCAACATAATCGTCAGAAATTACCGGAATAATCGTTTTTGTTAAAGGAATATATACATGTTTACCAATGTATTTTTTAAAACGTTCATCCTCTGGGTGGACCATTAATGCTTGATCACCAAACATTGTTTCTGGTCTTGTAGTAGCAACTATCAAACCACCAGGCTCATCTACGAAATTATATTGGTAATAATAAAATGCACCTTCAACATCACTATAATCTACTTCAATATTAGATAAAGCAGTTTTACTGACTGTATCCCAGTTAATAATTCTCTCTCCTCGATAAATTATTCCTTCTTTATACATTTTAATAAAAACATCAGTAACAGCTTTATTTAAGCCTTCATCAAGCGTGAATCTTTCTCTAGTATAATCTAAACTTAAACCCAGAGATGCCCATTGTTTTCTAATTAGTTTAGCATAATCTTCTTTCCACTCCCAACTAACTTCTAAAAACTTCTCTCTGCCTAAATCATAACGCGATATTCCTTCTTTTTTTAATTTTTCTTCAACTTTTGCTTGAGTCGCAATACTTGCATGATCCATACCTGGCAACCATAAAGCATCATAGCCTTGCATTCTTTTACGTCTAATAATTATATCTGGCAACGTTGTATCAAGAACATGACCTAAATGTAATTTACCAGTTATATTTGGAGGAGGAATAACCATAGCATAAGGTTTTTTACTGATATCACCTGCAGTAAAATATCCTTGTTTTACCCAAGTGTCATATTTATTTTTCTCTACTTTTTTAAAATCAAATTTAGTTTCTAAATCTTTTAACTTCATAATTAGTTCCTTTCTATAAAAAAATCCTTAAAGAATAAATCTTTAAGGACGATTAATCGCGGTACCACCTTAATTCACTGTATAAGTGCTCTCAAGTAATTAACGCTTACTAACGTAATTAACTACTGCTACTTCGCTAATTCAACTCCAAGGCTACTTTCTTATAAAATATTATATGACTTTACACCTACTAGTCACTCTCTAAAATAATAAAATTATAATACTCTTCCTCTTCATAGTTTTTAAACATATTATGAGTATACTATAAAATTAAGTGCTAGTCAATATATTTAACTTTAAAAATAAACTCATTTTAATTAATTTTTTTCTTTTTTAAATAGTTCTTCGAAATTCTTTTTTTTATCATTTTGAGGATTTTTATTGATTTTTTTGTTACTTAATAATTTGTTTTTATTACTTTTTTTATCTAAATCAGCTTGAATCATTTTAACAGCTGCATTTCTTGCCATTACTTTTTCAAAATCTTTGCTCGT
>DUUA01000165.1 GCA_012841765.1 Acholeplasmataceae bacterium | reverse complement strand
TTAGTAGATTCTTATTATTAGAATTAATAAAAATTGTATTATAATCCATACTTTCATAAGTATTTAATAGACTTACGTTAGTTAGTATAAGTTCTTCATACTTAGACTGAAAGAACCCAATAATTTCAAATGATTCATCATTAAAAATTTCCGTGATTTCTAAACTAACTTCATCACCAACTTTATAATTATATAAAAACTGATAGTCTAGAGGAAGTATAATAAAAGCCCTATCAGTATTATTAAACTCCTCAATAATTGAAGATTCCAAACCAAAATCAAAATAATTTTGAAAATTAGTTATAGAAATCATTTGTAAATTTCTATTTTGATTATTTAAAATAATATTATTATAAAGAAGCCCTGTATCATAAAAATCAACTTTATCGTTATTATTTAAAAATATTTCTAAATCATCTTCTTTTATAATATTTGTTATAGCTAAATCTACTAGAGTTTGTTCATATAAAGATTCTATTCTTCTTTCATCAACTCTTGATAAACCTACAAAAATAACAATACTTGTAAAAGCCACTAGCAGCACTATAATAATACTCTTTGTAATTTTATTTCGATAAACATCATCAATAAAAATTAATCCAAATACTGTTTTTTTCTTGAAGATATAGCTTACTAATTTAAAAATAATCTTTGCTAGTATAATACCTATAACAATAATCAATATATAATTAAATAAACCTTTATATTTAATGGTTTCAAATGAACTTAAATATATGTTATTCAAAACAAATAAAAATATTGAAATTATAAATAATGATGAAGTAACAATCCAATTAACAGTTTTAAATTTTGAAGTTTTAATAATACTATGTATAGCTAGTTTTCTTACTTTTAAAAAGCTAAAATATACAATAATTCCATATAATACTATTAAAGTTAAAAAAGTATAGATTAAATTAATAAAATTTATTGTAAAAGCATAATTAGACCCGATCAAATCAAGGCCAAACCTAAGCATAATTAAACATAAAATTGGTCCAAAAATAATTGCTAAAAACAAATAAAATAAAATCTCGAAAATAATTATCACTAAAAAATCTTTTTGTGTACCACCTAATGTCTTCATAATACCTAGTTGTTTTAATCTATCGTTAAATATAACTATTAAAGATGACTGCACAACAAACAAAATGCTTAGTAAGACTAAAGCTATCCCAACAGAAAAATACGCAATATTTCTATTTACAATAGTTATTATTTCATCTTTATTAATAGATTCTGATATAGTCAAATTTTGGTATTCATCTATACTATTTAATACATTAATTACTTCAGAATTATCTTTACCTTCGCTAAGGTAAAGATAAGCACCATTGCAAAGTTTACTAAAAACCATTTGATCTAAACTATCTAATTCTGGGTATATAGCAGTTAAAATATTTTTAATATTACTATTTTTATCTATAAAGACAGTACTTCCTTTTATAAGACCTCCATCCTCAACAATTGCAACAATTTTATATAATATTTTATCAGATCCCATTTCCAGAAATAAGACATCATCTTCTTTTAAATTTTTATCAGCAGATAAGCTCTTTGTTATAATTATTTCATCGCTTTCTAATAAATCAAAAGGATATTGTACAAGATTCCCTGTTTTTTTAAAATCATGTAAATTAGACATAATTATATCAACATAAAAATAGTCTCCTTCATTGTATGAAAGCGAGGCAATTTTAAAATAATTTACAACATGATTATAATCATCATCTCTTAAATTTTCTTCTAAATTTCTAATTGAAAAATAACGCGACCCATAATTTTCATCTATAGAAATATAAATATCACTATTACCTTTTTCTTCTTTAAAATATGATTCAAAAAAACCAGCAAAAAAACCATTTAATGAAAAAACTACAAGAATTAAAATTACAATGATTGTTGTAGAAAAAAACAAAACGAAGGCTCTGAGTTTTGAAGAGAAAATATTTCTTAGACTCATTTTAAATAAGAAAATTGACTTATTAAAAAAGTTTTTCATCTGTCAAAATCTTCCCATCAAACAATTTAATTACTCTCGTCCCAAATTTTATTAAATCTTCATTGTGAGTAACCATAATAATAGTTTTATTTAAGTCTTTATTTATTTTTTTAAAGATTTCCATTATTTGCAAACTATTTTGATTGTCTAAATTCCCTGTTGGTTCATCAGCAAAAATAATCTCAGGATTGTTTACTAATGCCCTCGCAATCGCAACTCTTTGTTGCATACCCCCACTTAGTTGATTAGGGTAATAATCTTTATATTCAAGCATCTTCACTTGTTCCAAACATTTATCAATATTAATTACATCTGTATTTCCTAAAATAACAGCAAGTTTAATGTTGTCATAAACATTTAAATTAGGAATTAAATTATAAGCCTGAAAAATAAAACCTATTCTCTTTTGGCGAATCTGTGACATTTCTTTATCCGTATATGTAAATAATTCTTTATTGAAAAGCAAAACACTTCCATCAGAGTAATCTTCAATACCACTTAAAACATAAAGCAAGGTGCTTTTCCCACTTCCTGACGGTCCCACAACAAAAACAAAATCTTCTTTTTTAATACTAAAAGTAATGTTTTGTAGAACTTTAATGATGTTTTTTTTAATTATATAATTTTTAGTTATATTATTGGCTTCAATTAATGTCATATCTATTACCTCAATTAGTATTTTATCATAAGCAAACATCTTTTTACTATATAAATTAAAAACATGCTTGTTTTAATATTAAAAAAGGCTTGCAAAAGCAAGCCAACAATTATTTAATAATATTTTCAGGGAAATGAAAATAATAGCCTTGATGAACAAAACAAGAAACTGATTTTAAGTATTCAACCATTCCCTTTGTTTCAACGCCTTCAGCAACAACTCTTTTATGATCAATTGAAGCAATTTTAATAATCATTTCAATTATTTTTTGATTTTTTTCTAAATCACAATTTAGAATAAATTTACCATCAATTTTTAAAACTTCATAATCTATATTATTTAAAATAGATAGGGATGAATAAGAACTTCCAAAATCATCAATTGAAATTTTAAAACCATTTTCTCTATACAAAGCAATTACATGATTACATTTTTCTAAATTATAAACAAAAGTCTCTTCAGAAATTTCAATATATATTTTTTCTGGAGTTAAATTATAAAATTTTATGTATTTATTTAATAAATCTATTGTCTCAATATTTAAAAATATACTTGGAGTAAGATTTAATGATAGTTTGGTTTTTTTATATTCATCTCTTTTAATAATTTCACTATATTTTCTCAAACTTTCAGAAATAAGCAAATCTTCTAACTCCTTTATAATTCTAGATTCTACCGCAAGATTAATAAAGGTAAGAGGCGGAACATAACTACCATCTTCCTTTTGCCATCTTGCTAAAGATTCAACCATTACTATCTCATTATTCCTAACATCAATAATCTTCTGAAAAAAAACAGTAATTTGTTTATTAATAATAGCTTCTTTCAATATTTCAATATTTTTAATTTTCTCCTGCTTTATTTCTTTTAAACCTGGAAAATAATGAAAAGGTTCAATTCCAATTGTTTCAATTGACATTTTCATTGCTAAATTAGCAAGAAAAACAACTTCCTTAATATCTTTGGTATCTTCTGGATAAATAGCATATCCGATATTTTTTCGAATACTAACATCATTTCTTTCATTACCATATGTTTTACCACTAGTGTTTTTAAGGAAAAAGAGAGCATTTCTTATCTCCTCATCTGTCGCTTCATTTAAGATAATAACAAAATGATCAGTAAAATATCTCGAAATAATGGCGTTCATTCCAAAATAATTTTTTAATTCTTGCGCTATAAGAACCAATATACTATCACTGAATGACATTGAATAATAATTATTTATCCAAGAAAAGTCAACAAGATCAATATAAAAACATATTAATTTTTTTGAATTTACAAAAGTTCTTAATTTTCGATGCAATCCTCTGTTATTATATAAATCAGTTAAAGGATCATGATATATTTTATATTCTTGTTCTTCTTCTTGTTTTTTAAAATTAGTAATATCATCAAAAATAACAACTAATTTATTTGCATCGCTTTTATAGCCTACTAATCGATACCATTTATTAATATGATTATATTTTATTTCACATTCTTTTTGAATGTTTTCATTGATTATTTCTAAAAATATTTTAACTAATTCTTCTTGGTTTTCTAAAAAAACATGCTTTAAACTTTTATTGATAATAAATTTTTTCTTGCTATCTAAATATTTTTCAGAAGCTTTATTGGCATATAAAATAACAAAATCACCATCTTCTTTATTAACTAATTCAAGTTCAAGAATACCTAAATCCAAATTGTCAAGCATTACAGCTTTTGATCTATCCATTTGCTCAATTTTACTTAATGCTTTTTGTAAATTTGTTGTGTCAAGTCCTGAAAAAGTAATTCCAGTTTCTGTTTTAATACCAGTTTTAAATGTCATATATCTAATTTCTTTTGCAACAACTTCTAAAAATCTTACAACAAGTATAGTTTCCTTTTTAGTTTTTAAAAATTCATTAAAAGATTCTCGGTCTTCTTCAACAATATAATTTACAAATTTTTCTCTTGAAAAATTCAAATTTGAATAATTAATCTTAGCTTTTGTTTTTATTTCTTTAGATAGTTCAATTTTAAGATTATCGTCATCATAATTATACGTGACTATTATCGCTTCATTATTTTCAAACGCTAGCAATCTAATAATATTATTTTTTTTAATTTTATTATAATGGATAGAAATACCAATTACTAAAATAATATTAATAATGAATATGGCGACCTGGAAAACAATATTTAACCAGATAACTGATTCAATTCCCCCAGAAATTAAATTAAATTTTATTATAACAATCTCTAACAAAGAAATTAAAAAAATAGCTAGTGCAGATAAAAAAATTAATTTATTTTTTAGGAATGTT
>DUUA01000164.1 GCA_012841765.1 Acholeplasmataceae bacterium | reverse complement strand
TTCATATAAGTAAATTAATTCCGGTTTACCACCTTCAATAAGGTTTCTAATCATTCCTAATAAATGTGCATCATTTAAATTAATTACATCTTCATTATATTTTTCACCCTTAAACATAAATAGACTATTTCTAAGACCTCTATAAATTGATTGTTTTAAGACTTTTTCATAAAAGTTACCTTCTTCTATCTGCTTTTGTCTTTCACAATCTAAATATAAGTCATATAACATACTTGAAGTTACTCCTGATATATTTTTACCAGTTGGATTTTTATCATTACGTCTTATTAAAATAAAATAACCATCACTACTCTTAACAACAATGTTTAAACCAATCCCATTAGCAAGTTTAGACTCTTCAAACGATGTTAATCTTGGTCCGTATTCAAAAAGGTCTCTAATCGTTACATTTTTAACAACCGCTGCGTCCATCGCACGGTTTGTTAATAATGTATTATATTGATTAGATTCACTAATAATTAATTGATATTCTTTATCTTTTTTTAGTTCAACTAATTCATTTAGTCTAAACATATTTTTATTTTTAAACTTAGAATTTTTTATGAGCATTCATTATTACATTCATATTAGCAACAATTCTTTGATCAATTATATATTTATTAGAACTAAGTTCTATTGTTATCTTAGAATCCTTAGGAATACTTACAACAACAGGAGATTTATTGTTGTTAATTTCATAATGATCTTCTTTTTTATATAGTTTAATTAATTCTGCAATATTATCATTAAGTTTAAGCTTTTCTTCAATTCTTTTTTCAATTAGCTGATCTGCTAATTGAATTATCCAAGTTACAATTGATACTATTCCAACGCTTAGTACAGTATTTAACTTAATTAAATCAGAAACATCATTATTAACTAAGTTTATTTGAACAATAATTAAAACAATTGTTACCGATACTATCACAGCAAATAGCTGTGATGATACTACTTTTTTTTAACCAAATAGCAAATTTCCTTTTTTTCATTTTAATTTAACCCTTTCAAATTGTTTTTAACTTAAATTTTAATTTTGGAAGTGTGACTAATACTTCTCTTTTTAAATCTTCGCTATACCAATAGACCAAGTTTAATACTTCAATATCAATTATTTCATAGTTTTTTTCTAAGCGCTGCTCAATTGTTTCCATTGCTTTTTTCGAAAGCTTACCAACTATATTATCACCATAAAACATATTGTTGTTTTCTAGTCTTAACTTATACCCTGGAAGAAGTCTATTTGTATTTTCTTCAACATGTTCACTATATCCTAAATGAACACGTCTCATATCAAAATCAATTTCAATGACTTCTGGTTCATCATATTCATTATCATCATCAAAATTAGACAAACTATCTACTTTTACGCTAGAAAAAAGCTTGTTTTTAGCATGAATGCTTAAGTTTGTTTTAGCTCTTGTTATACCTACATAAAGCGCTCTAAGTTCTTCTTCAGTTAGCCAAGATGATTTTTCATATAATAAATAAACATTGTCAAATTCCATCCCTTTAACTTTATGAAGGTTTGCAACAATTAAATTATTAGTGTCATTAAAATATGCTAAATCACTCTCAAGTAAAAACTCTTTCAAATCAGATATATATGGATCTGTATATGTTTCAATAAACTTGTTTAGCATATTTTCATAAATTTTATAATTACTTGAACTTTCAAAACGTGT
>DUUA01000163.1 GCA_012841765.1 Acholeplasmataceae bacterium | reverse complement strand
TCAATGAAATCCAAGCTATGTTAGATGAAACAGAAGAGGCAACTGTTCTTATTTTAAGAATGGGAAGAATTCCTATTCAATTAAAAAAAGATATTTTTTATATATTAAATAAAACTACTAAATCAGGTATTTTAAGCATTGATGAAATATTAGAAGTAAGGAAATTAATCCAATCTTCACGGTCGTGTAAAAGTTATTTAGATAGTCTAAAAGATGCAGAAATTAAATCTAACTATTTAATTAATTATATTAGCAATTTAACATATTCAAAATTTATATTTGACCGCATTAATGAGATTATGACTCCGTATGGTGAAATATTAGATAATGCTAGTCATGAATTATTGTTATTAAAAAAGAAAGCAAATAATTTAGAAAAAAACATTCAAAGTAAACTCCAAGAATTAATTTCTAAATACTCTTCAAAGTTAACTGACAACATGGTTTATACAAGAAATGACCGTTTTGTTATTCCTGTAAAAAATGATTTTAAAAATACAATTAAGGGTATTGTCCATGATCAGTCATCAAGTGGAGAAACTATTTTTATTGAACCATATGCAATAAATGTTATTAATAATCAATTGCAAGAAATAAACGAATTAATTGAAAAAGAAATTTATAGAATTTTAAAAGAACTTTCTAAAAATATTTCTTTAGAATATAATGAATTCATTTCTAATTATGAAATAATATTAAAGATAGATTATATTTTTGCTAAAGCTTCTCTAGCTTTAAAAATGAAAGCTAATAAACCTAAAATTAATAAAGAAGGTATTTTTGAATTATATAATGCAAAGCATCCATTATTAAATGTTGATAAAGTCATAAGTAATAATGTTATAATTGGAAAATATCAAGGTGTAATTATAACTGGTCCTAATACAGGTGGTAAAACAGTATTACTAAAAATGGTAGGTTTGCTTTCTTTAATGGTAAAAACTGGTTTATTAATTCCAGCAGATGAAAAAAGTAATGTTATGATTTTTGATAGAGTATTTGCAGATATAGGTGATGAACAATCAATTGATCAAAACCTATCTACTTTTTCTTCCCACTTGAAAAATGTTATCGATATTATGAATAATGTTACAAACTCATCTCTAGTCCTATTAGATGAGTTGGGCTCTGGAACAGACCCTTCAGAAGGAGCGGCTCTTGCTATTGCTATTTTTGATACTTTAATTGAGAAGAATTGTCTGGTAATAGCAACTTCCCATTATTCTGAATTAAAAATTCACGCTTATAATTCCAATAATATTATAAATGCAAGTGTTGAATTTAATATCAAAACATTAATGCCAACTTATAAACTTTTAATGGGAATACCAGGATTATCTAATGCCTTAGAAATATCTAAAAATTTAGGACTTAATAATATAGTTTTAGAAAAAGCAAAAAAATATGTTTTAAGTAAAAATGATAATGTTAATCAAATTTTAGATAAATTATCAAAACAAGCCAAAATATTAGATGATTTAATTAAAGAAGCTGAAATTAAAAATAAAGAATTACTTTTTGAAAAAGACAAAATAGAAGAAGATAAAATAAAAGCTTTAAAAGAAAAAGAACTTATTTTGCAAACTGCTCAGTCAGATGCTAAAAAGTTAATTGAAAAAACTAGCAAAAAAATAGATAATCTTATTTTAGAGCTAGAAATAGTCAAAGAAAATGAACATTCAAAGATTCATGAAATTGCTGAAATAAAACATCAGTATAGGAATATTAAAAGCGATGCTAATATAAAGATTGATTATGAAAATAAAAACGAAGATTTTAAAATAGGTGATCGAGTTTTTGTAGCTAATTATAATGCTTACGGTGAAGTAATTAAAGAAAAAGGAAATAATAAATTTGACATTCAAATGGGCTCAGTCAGTGTAACTGTTAATAAAAAATTTCTAAAATTTGCTCCAACTAATGAATTAGACCGAATAAATTTTAGTAAAAAAATTACTGTGAAAAAAGATATAAAAGCTTCTTTAGATTTAAGAGGTATGCGTTATGAAGATGCTAAAATCTCTTTAGAAAGATATTTTGATGATGCTTTATTATCAGGATTTTCTCAATTTTCAATCATTCATGGTTTTGGTACGGGAGTTATTCGTGAACTAGTCCAAAAATTTTTAAAAACCAACAAAGATGTTCTTGAATTTAGATTTGGTGTTGCTGGTGAAGGTGGTCAAGGCGCCACTATAGTTACTTTAAAAAAATAATATTTTATATCTTTTGTCTTTATGTTATAATAAGGATAGGAGATATAACAATGAAAAAAATGGAAATTATCTGTTACAAACATGATGGTTCCCTACATCGAGTATGGCATGATGGCTATATTCTTGAAGAAAGTGATGACCATATTATTATCGTTAATAACAGAGTTGATGTTATTGATGGCGATGGACGCAAATGGCGAACTCGGGAACCTGCTGTCTGTTTCTTCTATAAGAAGAAATGGTTTAATATCATTAGCATGATACGAACAACAGGCATTTATTATTATTGCAATTTAGGCTCTCCATATATAATTGATGAAGAGGGGCTTAAATATATTGATTACGATCTTGACGTCAAAGTTTTTCCAGATGATGTAATTCTTATTCTTGATAAAGATGAATATGAAGAAAATATTCAAGATATGCATTATTCAGAAATAATTAAGGAAATTATTGATTATAACTTTAATTTATTATTAAAATCAATTAAAGATAAAGAAGTTCCTTT
>DUUA01000162.1 GCA_012841765.1 Acholeplasmataceae bacterium | reverse complement strand
TTTAATAATCAATTCTTTTATTTTTTTCTTAATCATAGCAGGTGTATTAATGATCTTTTTATAAGCCCTTTTGATTTTTTTAAATAAATTATTACCTTTTTGAATTTTTTCTTCACTGTTTTGTATTGTGTATTTACTATCAATTATATCAATTTCTTTTTTGTTATTTTCACTTATTCCTAATTCTTCTTCTGTATTTATATCTTTATTTTTCTTTTGATCTTTTTTTATCTTTTTTTCATTTTTTCTTTTTTTCTTTTTAATTTTTTTATTATTTTTATTTTGACTGTCAAAAATTAGTTTACCGAATATTCTAAATTTGATACTAAAAACATTGTTTTCAAACATTATCGGTATACTTATCACAGATAAAAACCAATGTACTTTACCCTTTAAATATATTTCATCTCCATGCGTAAGATGAGCTCTATAGCTAATTGGAATAAATAAGACTATTAAAATAATAGCTAAGATTAATAATACCAAAGCCAAGATAATAATTCCTATTATTTTTAATAAAAGCCATATTATATGGAGCATATTTATTCACCTTATCACCTAATATATTTGTATATTATAAAAATCATTTAAAATACTCTCTTACTTTAAATTCACCTGTATTAGTGTATATCTCCAAAAGAATTTTCTCAACTAATAATATAGCTTCATTCTTACCCTGTGCAAGTCCTACTATAACAGTTTTTTGTTTTTTATAATATGGAAATATTAATTCTTTAGCATTATATATATCAAATAAATTTTTCGGATTTGTGGCGAAAGCAATACAATAGATCCCAGATGTAAGTTTACCCCTGTTTATATTATCTATTGCCTTGTCCTTATTCTTTATATTTTCTGTTACATAAAGATCATTTACCCACTCAATCATTTTAATCATCCCTCTTAGATTAATTAAAATCTAATTTTCTTAAACCTTCCATCGTACCAAATCTTTCTGGCATGTCCTGGCATTTTTCTAATGAATTTAAAATATAATTCATTACCTCAGTATGAGTTTTTAAAAACACTGGTATAAAACCCATAACCTTTGCCATTACAGTTCTAACAACACGTCTATCCAGTCTACTAAATAATATTTCACTGTCTTGTATAAACAAATTATATTCTTTTAGTATTTCTTCTTCTGTAATAATCTGTAGATCATTTTCTTCACTAATATCAATAAATGAATTGTTGGATAAAAGTTTTTCCATTATCAAAAGATCATTAAATGTTTTATCCATGTCCAGATTTTTTAATTGTTCTGTTTCTTGTTCATTAATATCATATAATATAGATTCTAATATTTGAAGATCCTCAAATAGTTTTTCTTGTGCTCCTTCTATAGATTCCAATAAGGAATAATTTGAAGTTGCTTCAGGTATTCCCTTGTTTAAAATAAATTGATTTATTGCGGAATTGATATTTTTATAAATTTCCACATCTGTGTTTTCCAATTCCTTATTATCAATATATAAACTTGTCAAAACTTTTCCATAATAAGCATTAATTATATCTATAAGAATGTAAAACATATCTGATTGGTTGTCTAAATACATTTTTGCATAGTCTAAATTATTCATAGCCTCATAGAATTCTTCTTTGGAAATTCCAGAATAATCAAGGCTTTTTAATTGTTCATCTACTTCACCTATCTTTTTAAAATCATCTTTCCACTCAAATTCCGTGTCAATAATTGAAAGAGAACGCAATATATATATAAACTTTTCAAATGATAATTTATAAGCACCAGTATATGCAAGCATTCCTTCTCTTACAATATCATAATATTTTTGTTTAGTTATTCTTACAGGCAATTCTTCCATAGTCATTTTAATATTATCATTGATTGCTAAATTGTCATTTTGCTCAAATATATTCCTTAGTATATTTCTAGCCCAGTTTTGATTATCTTGATCTACTAAATCACTCTTGTCTTCAAATTTATATATTATTCTTAAAAACAAATGATCGTATATTGTAAATCTATCGTTATATTTTGAAATCATTTCTGCATCTAAAATAAACTTTTCTCTTATAGTTTTTAATTGATTGATAATTTTCTTTTTTTCTTCTGTTGAATTAGATTCTGATATTTTAGAAGATATAAGTTCTAGTTCGTCTATATAATTCATTAACAAATTACAAAAACCTTCTTTATTATCTTCTAATTTTTCCTCTAATAAAACATTGTTTAATAATATTTTAATTGAGGACATATAATTATAAGTTTTTGATAATTCACTAACAAAGATGGGTATATTCTCTTTAAGTTCTTTTCCAGATAATATATCATTTTTTAATTTTCTATATTTCTTGTACATTGTTTCCTCCACTATTATTTAATATGTTCATGTGTAAATAAATGTTCCATACAATATTCATAATTTCCATTACATTTTGAACAGAATCTAAACTCAATCATATAATCATCATGTTCAGTTATTCCGCATATTGTGCATTTATGTCTGGTTACTATTGTTTTACCATCAACTTTAACATGGTGACCTTGATCTTTAACTACTTTCATATTGTTTTTATAATTTATTTTTCTTTTTATCTCCCTAGGAGAAATTCTTTTAAAATTACTAACGAAAATAAAAAATATTAAAAAGTTTGCCAATGCAACTATTATACTTATAGCAAGTGCTAATGAATATATATCTCCTTTAATTGCAAATATTGCAAATTGAATAAATTCTATACCCATAAATCCACCATAAACCATGGCTAAATATTTTACCTTAACAGGTATAATAAAAAATAATAAGAACTTTAAATCAGGATAAATTACAGCAAATGCAAAAAACATAGCTCTATTAATATATACTAAATTTATTCCAAGACTAAGCACCTGAGTATTAGGGTTGATTTTTGTTATAAAATATATTATGACAACTGAAAATATGTTAAATAATACCCCTGAAAAAAAATATAAATTAAATCTAAAAGCACCCCATACATTTTCTAATGAATTACCTATCATATAATATAAATACAATTCTATAAATACGAACAAAATATTTCCTGATGATATGGGCTGTATTAAAAATGTTACTAATCTCCAAACTTGTCCCTGTAAAATTTTATCAATATTAAAGTTTAATAAAGATAATAATCTATAATCAGCAATATAAATAACAGTGCCCATTGCATATAAAATTATAATATATGTCATTAAATTTTGAATCGCATATTTACCGATTTTTCTTTCTAATTTATTTATAAATTTCATATAAACTACCCTTACCTTTCAAAATGCGGATAAAACAATTATAAGTTCATTATTCATCTTTGTCAAACATATACTAGCGCAGATGGCATCCTAATAAGCTCCCTTGCATTAAGGGAGCTTATATATCGTCTATTTGCCATTCTATCGGTCTTATTCCATGATTCATTAGAAAATCATTAGTTTTGCTAAAAGGTCGGCTTCCAAAAAAACCTTGAAATGAAGATAATGGACTAGGATGAGCTGATTCAATAATTAAATGTTTATCATTTGTCAAAAAGCTTCTCTTATCTCTTGCCTGTCTACCCCAAAGAATAAACACAATAGGCCTATCTTGATTATTAATTAATTTGATTGCAGAATCAGTGAAATTCTCCCAACCCTTTTTTTTATGTGAATTAGGTTCTTTTTCTCTTACAGTTAATACTGTATTTAATAGTAACACACCTTGTTTGGCCCATTTCTCCAAATAACCATTGTTTGGTATACTGCAGCCTAAATCTGTTTGTAATTCTTTATATATGTTTCTCAATGAAGGTGGAATTTTAGTATTTGGCATTACTGAAAAGCACAAACCATGAGATTGACCTTCATTATGATATGGATCTTGTCCTATTATAACTACTTTCACATTATCTAGTGGCGTTGTATTAAATGCATTATATATATCATCATATGGTGGAAATATTTTATAGCTTTTATATTCATTTAATATAAATTCATCTAATTTTTTAAAATATTCCTTTTTACTTTCATTTTCAAATAATTCATCCCAATTACTCATTAATATCAATACCTTTATTTTTTAAATAGGTTTTAAGTACAGGAATTTCAATTTCTTTAAAGTGAAATAAAGATGCAGCTAAGGTTGCTTTTGCATTCGTTTTAATAAACACATCATAGAAATCTTCTAGTTTACCTGCACCACCTGATGCTGTTACAGGAATACTAACATTTTCTGCAACTACTTTTGTAAGTCCTATATCATAACCCTCTTTTGTACCATCACAATTCATACTCGTTAATAGAATCTCACCAGCTCCAAGCTCTTCAACTTGCTTAGACCAGGATATAACATCTATACCAGTATCATTATTGCCAGATCTAGTGTATACATTCCATCCACTGTTATCTTTTCTTATTTTAGCATCAATGGCAACTATAATTTTATCTTTTCCATATTTGCTAGATGCAGACTTAATAAGTTCTGGATTATTTACAGCTGCTGAATTTATTGAAACTTTACTTGCACCTGCTTCTAATACGTTTTTAATATCCTCGAGAGATTTCATCCCTCCACCAACTATTAATGGAATAGAAATTGTTTTTGCAATGTTTTTGATTACATCCAATCTTGTATCTCTATCCTCAAGTGTTGCTGATATATCAAGTACAACAAGTTCATCTGCCCCAGCCTTATCATAGGCTTTTGAAACTTCAATAGGATCACCTGCATCTTTAAAATCTATAAAATTTACACCCTTTACAACACGTCCATCTTTTACATCTAAGCACGCTATAATTCTTTTGCTCATTTATTATCTCCCAATATGTTTTTATTAGATATTATTTGGTTTAATTTCATTTTGTAATTATTTATATCGTTTGTATTTATAATTTTAATAGCTTCTTTTTCTGAAATGTTAAATACATTATTTAATTCGGCGAGAATTTGCGCTCTTACATAATCCAAATCACTTTCTATACCAAGTAATCTTGCTAGTTCTATATATTTCTCATATCTTGATAATCCGTTAAATAAAGCATCCAAAGATTCATAATACATTTTCATTCCATAGAAATTATTATAAGAATTGAGTTGTTTGTTTACATACATTACAGTAATAATTTTATCATATATTTCAATATCTTCATCCTTAACATCAATTCCATATATCTCATCAAATGCATTATTATAAGCTTTTACATCAAAATAATCCGTTGCTCTTTTTATACTTTTAGTATAATTAAAAAGATTTGTACCTATAAATACAAGTGCTATTAACAATGTAAGAATAGCAAATATCACCATAGTAGAAAACAGATTAATACTAGATTCATTATCTTCTATATCATCTATTAAATGTATTAAAGGTTTCTTTTCTTTTTTAGGTTTCTCTTCTTTTTTAGGTTTCTCTTTTTTTACCTTTTTAGGCTTCTCAATCTTTTCCTTTTTAGGCTTCTCTTCTTTTATCTTTTTAGGCTTCTCTATCTTTACCTTTTTAGGCTTCTTTTCTTTTGTTTTTTTAGGTTCTTCTTCATTTATATCTATTGATAAATCTACTTTAGGTTTTCTAATTCTTTTTAAACTTTTAAACTTTATCCATCTTCTTTTTTTTCGTTTATCTTTTGTTAGATTGTTAAATATTTTTTCTCTAATCTTTATTAAACTTTCTTCATCATTCTTATCTTTTTTTTCTTTCTTAAATGTTTTTTCAAACCAGTCTATTATTATATTATTTTTTTTACTTTTTTGCAAATCATCAGTAACTAACTCATAATCATCAGTTAACGTTTCTTCTTCTAAGTGAGAAATAACATCTAAGGTCTCAGAAAAAACATCTCCTAAATCTTTTGGAGATTTCTTGATTTCTTTTTCATCCTCTTCATTTAATCCTTTGAGAAGATCATTAATGGCATTTACATCTTCATACACAGGATCATCATTATCTATTTTATTTAGTAAGCTGGTTAAATCAAGGTCAGCTTCATTATTATCATAATTATCTTGTGAGTCCGCCAATATTTTTCTCCTTAATAAATTTTTAAATTTATTTCATTAGTTTTTTTATAATCTTAATATGATCCAAAACAATTATTTGACGTTTGTTTATTATTGAATATCCAGCAACAATATCTTCATATTTCTTATAATAATTTTTATCTTGATATCTTTCATCAAATTCAATATCAATATTTATTTTTTCGCTGTTTATATTTTCTTCATCTTTACTTTTTAAATCTTCTTTTTTATTACTTTTCTTACTAACTTTTTTATTACCTTTCACATCTTTTTTTGTATCTTCAAACTTTTTATCATCTTCTGTTTCAAATAAATCCTTATGTATAGTTGATGATGTTATCCCGGAAATATCATCAACTCTTAATCCAACTTTATTTTTTCCATAAGTTATTGATACTATTCTTTCTTGAATTATGTTATGAGGTAAATCAAGAAGTTTTGCCAAATCTACAACTGTTAAAACAAAATCCCTTGGGATAACGATTCCGTCTATAGATGAATCAATATGAGAAATAGGAAACGCATCCATTGTAGGGAATACCTCATCAACTATTTCTAATGGCAAACAAAATAATGTACCACCAATTTCAATATTTAATAATTTAACTTCTAAATTTTCATCATTATCTTTAATTTTTGTATCCACTAATATTCCTCCATTCAATTTCAACAAATTAATTCAAACTAAAATTAATCATATTTTATCATTATTATATATTATAAATCATAAAATTACAAACTAAAAAGTGGTTACATACTTAATATGGTCTTATTTTAACTGTTTTGTATTAATAAATAATATATGTTGAAATATAAGTGATAAGTTTTAAAATAATACAATAAATTATATTATAATATTCAAACTATTTTTGACAAATAAAACAAATAAAAAAATCAGAAAACATTACGTTCTCTGATTAAGTATTGACAATTAACTACACATAAACATCAATTAAACAAACCATTTAGGTCAAGCCCTCGACCTATTAGTAACAATCAGCTAAATGTGTTACCACACTTACACCTTTGTCCTATCAA
>DUUA01000161.1 GCA_012841765.1 Acholeplasmataceae bacterium | reverse complement strand
AATTTGAATTGTATTAGTCATTGATAGTTGATTACTTGTTGGCAAATCAACTCTTCCAACGGAACCTTTAAATAAAGCATCTCCTGAAAATAAATTGTTTCCAACAACAAAAGAAACGCTATCGTTTGTATGCCCGGGTGTAGCATTTGTTTTGATGTTTAAATCATTAATTTCAAATTTAAATGAATCGTAAATCTTGACAATATTTTCTTTTGAAATATCCACAATTGTTTCTTCGCCAATAAAAGCTGAACAATTTTTATTTGCATCATCTAACTTAATAATTGTATCTTTATGCAAATAAAATGTAATGCCTTTGTTTAAAAATGTATTTATTTTATAAAAATGATCTATATGCCCATGCGTTAACAATACCGCATTAATAACCACATTATGTTTCTTTACTAATATCTTATAATCAACACAAGGGTCAATTACTAAAGCTTTATTATTATTTATAATTAAATAGCAATTTGTATCTAAAAATGGTGAAATCATTTTAATAATTTTCATATTTTTTTATTCCTAACTGCATAATTTGCTCCATAAATTCCCGCTTCATTTCCTAATTCAGCAAGAACAAAATCTGTATTTTCAATTGTGTAAAATGCATAAGTATAAAATTTCTTTTTTAATTTATCAATTAAAAAATCTCCTGCTTTACTAACACCGCCACCCAAAACAAAAGCTTCGGGATTAATTACACTTGATACAATAGATAATCCAAGCGAAAGTTTATGAACCATTTCATCAACAACTTCAAGAGCAACTTCATCGCCATCTTTTGCAAGATTAAAAATTGATTCACTAGTAATTACTATATCATTTAATTTTGTATTTCTGCCAATTCTTAATTCATTAGCCGTAATTACAACACCAGTTGCACTTGCATATTGTTCTAGGCAATCATATAATCCACATTTGCATCTTCGGATGTTTCCAGTATTTACTTTTAAATGACCTATTTCTCCAGCTGAGCCACTTATTCCTTCAACTAACTTACCATTAATGAAAACTCCGCCGCCAACGCCAGTGCCTAAAGTAACTAAAACAAAACTTTTAAAGTTTTTTCCTCCACCATAAGCCATTTCACCAACAGTTGCAGCATTAGCATCATTTAAAACGGCAATATCAACATTTTTAAAATGCTTTTTTATTTCTCCTTCAACATCAAAACGACCCCAACCTAAATTTTCACTACCTAAAATATGCCCCTTAACAACAGGACCTGGGATTCCAAACCCTACTCCTTCTAATTGATCTAAACCGATGATGCTATCAATAGCTGCAAAAACTTCTTTCAAAATATTTGAGCCTTTATTTTCTTTATTAGTTCTAATTATAGATTTTTTAATAAGTTTTTCTCCATAAAACTTACCTATCTTGACATCAGTCCCGCCGATGTCTACACCAATAGTACATTTCATATTATTCCTCCATAACATATTTATTATAACATAAGAATTTTTATTATAAAAGAACTCTTAATTAAAGAGTTCTAAAATATAAATTATTCAATATTAATCTGTGGCAAAGCTGACCAAATCTCATCGAGACCGTAAATACCTCTTTCAGACTCTAAAAAGACATTAACTACATAGTCATATAGATCAATTAAAACCCAACTACTTCCCCCTTTACCTTCAACACCTTTAATTTTAAAATCTCCTGTTTTTTCTTCTTTACGTAAATGGTTAATAACCGCTTGCATTTGTCTAGATGATGTTGCAGTTACAACTACAGCATAATCAAACAATGGATTGATTGTTTTTGTTTCATATATTTTAATATTTTCTACTTTTGTATCTGAAATAGTATCATATATTCTTTTTAATCCTTTCAATTTTTTTCCTCCTTATAATTTGTTTTTGTAATATTCATACATCTTAATAGTATTAGGATGAATGGTTTTATTTTTTAATAAATTAATTGTATATTCAGAGATTTGGGCTCCAGCTTGGATATAATCAAGCATAGCTATTTCTCTAATTTTTTTTGCTTCAGGAAACTCTCTTCCTTCTTCTACAAAATCAGCAACATATATTAACATTGATAAAGGATTTAAGTTTGCATTTCCAGTTGTATGATATTTAACTGCATTTAGAATTTCCTCATCAAATATTTTTAATTCATCTTTAATGATACTTGGACCAATTAAAGCATGTAAAACTTTATCATTATTATTTAAATCTTTTAGATT
>DUUA01000160.1 GCA_012841765.1 Acholeplasmataceae bacterium | reverse complement strand
AATATTTATATATTAAAAATTTTCCAGTAACTTTCTAAATAACTAATTTGTTGATCTTTATCCCATAAATGGTATGCTGGGTTATCTTCCATAACAGCATATCGAAGTAGCAAACCAACAACCATCTCTGCAAAAAAAATTGGATTAATAGTTAAATCATGATGTTTTATATAATATGTTATTTTTTGAACTACTTGGGAGTAGATTACTTTAGTAAACTCTAATTCTTCTGGCAAAGTGTTCGATAATGATTCACGAATTAACATTCTGATAAGTGTAATGTGCGTTGAAATAATATTTAATTTTTCATGTAATAATTTCATCGTAAAATCTGATATTTCATCATCAACATTCAAGTTTATCTCTTCCATTAAGGAATCTCCCATTGCTTGCTTGACCGAAGTCAAGAATAAATTATTCTTTGTTTGAAACTGACGAAATAAAGTCATTTCTGAAACTCCAGCAACCTTAGAAATCTCTAATGTTGTAGCAGATAAATAGCCTTTTTCAGAAAATACTTTTATACTTGCATCTAATATTAATTCTTTTGTTGTTTTCAAAAACACACCATCTTTCTTATATTGCAGCTAAATTTTCCTTTACCTTTGTTTTTTTATTAAATGAAATTGCTAAAACAGCAGGCAAAACAAATATTATAGATAGCAAAGCTAATGATAAATTAACTACTGTCATTATACCAAAATTAGAAAGAATAACAAAGTCCGAAAATATTAAAGCACTAAAACCACCCATTGTTGTTAATGCTGAAACTAAAATTGGTTTTGTCATTTTCGACATTGCGTTTTTAATAGCTTCATTTCGATTATCAGTTTTTAATTTTTCTTCCTCAAATCTTTCGGATATTAAAATGGTGAACTCTGTTCCAATACCCATTATTAATGCCCCTAGTGTTGCAGTTAAAGGAGTATAACTCATTCCAAATAACGCCATAATCCCACCGCTCCAACCTACGATCAAAATGATTGGAATTAAAGGTAGAAATGCTCTAAAGAACGATCTGTAAATAATAAGTAATGTTAAAAATATCAATATAAGTCCAATAATAGTAATTTCATATCTTCCAGTTGTAAGTGCCTTCATCATTTCACTATCGATAATAGATTGTCCTGTAATAGTTACTTCTAAATCAGATTCTAAATTATTTATTTTTTCTTCTAATGTTTCTACAAAACTAATAAACTCTTCATCACTCATCGTCGCTATCGAAACATTAACAACTGATGTTGTATAACTAGAATTTATAAAAAGTTTCCTTTGATCATAAGGGATGTTTTCAATTGTTTGATCATTCATAAATTCCGTTTCAATTATACCCATAGTTTTATATAAACTTATTAATGACTGCGATTCAATTACTTCATCAGTAAAGGATGAATTTAATAAATAATCGATTTCTTTTAAAATTTCTAAATTTTCTTCTAAAAAAATATTTCCTCCTTCTAAAACAATTGCAATTTGCTCAGTTGACCCTAATATTTCTCTTAATTCTCTAATATCTTTTAATGCTTCACTATCCTGTGGCATAAAATTTTCTAAACTTGTCTCAGCTTTTGCATTTTGATCAAATACTAAACCAACAACTGCTAATAAAATAGCTATTATTAAAATAATATATTTAAATTTCATAACAAAAGAAACTATCTT
>DUUA01000159.1 GCA_012841765.1 Acholeplasmataceae bacterium | reverse complement strand
TATATAATAAAATTGTATGTTAAAATTTAATCACTATGGAGGATATATATGTTAACAGATTTAGAGATTATCAATGCTGCTAAGAAAGTTGAACTTAGTAAGATTGTAAAAAAGTTTAAAATTAAAGAAGACGAACTATTTAGTTATGGTAAATATATGGCTAAAGTTGATCTTTCATTATTAGAAAGATTAGAACATAAAAGAGATGGTAAATTAATTTTGGTTACTGCAATTACTCCTACACCTACTGGGGAAGGTAAATCAACAACAACTGTTGGATTAGTTGATGCTTTAAATAAAATTGGGAAAAAGGCAGTTGGTGCTCTAAGAGAACCATCATTAGGCCCAGTATTTGGGATTAAAGGCGGAGCTGCAGGTGGAGGATACGCGCAAGTAAATCCGATGGTAGAACTTAATCTTCATTTTACAGGAGATTTACATGCAATTACGACGGCTAATAATTTAGTAAGTGCAATTCTAGATAATTATTTATATCAAGGAAACCCTTTGAATATTGATCCAAGTAGAATTACTTGGAAACGTTGTATAGATTTAAATGATCGCGCTTTACGGTTAGTAAATGTTGGCTTAAGTAGTAAAAGAGAAGTGACAAGAGAAGACGGATATAATATATCGGTCGCCAGTGAAATCATGGCTAGTTTTTGTTTGTCAAGTTCTTTAAGTGATTTAAGGAATAGACTTGATAGAACTATTGTTGCTTATACTTATGATAATGAACCAATTACAATAAAAGATTTAAAAATAACTGGTTCTTTATTAGTATTACTTAAAGATGCATTAAAACCTAATATCGTTCAATCTTTAGAAAATAATTTATTTTTTGTTCATGGGGGACCATTCGCAAATATTGCTCATGGATGTAATTCTGTTTTAGCAACTAAAACAGCATTAAAGATTGCTGATTATGTAGTAACTGAAGCTGGATTTGGAGCAGATTTAGGCGCTGAGAAGTTTTTTGATATTAAATGTCAAGAAGCTGGGTTAAATCCTAATATGGTTGTAATCGTAGCAACGATTAAAGCTTTAAAATATCATGGAGGAAAACCACTTGCAAACATTAAAGAAGAAGGATTAGTTGAATTAAAAAAAGGTCTTGCTAATTTAGAAAGACATGTTAAAACGATTAATACTTTAGGAGTTAATAATGTCGTTGCTATTAATAAGTTTGCAACTGATACAGATGCTGAAATTGCTTTATTAGAAAATTGGGCAAAAGAACATAATGTAATTATTTCTTTAAGTGAAGTATTTTCAAAAGGTGGAGATGGGGGAATTGATTTAGCAAATAAGGTTGTTGAAAACATTTCAAGAAAAAAGTTTAAACCTATTTATAAAGTAACAGATGATTTGTTTAAAAAAATTGATAAAGTATGCAAAAAAGTTTATGGTGCTAATAAAATAGAATTTTCTGAAGAAGCAAAATTAATCTTAAATTTATATAATGAAAAATATCGCGATTTTTATATTTGTATGGCTAAAACTCCAGTTTCTTTAACTGATAATCCTAAGACTTTAGGAATACCTAAAGATCATACTATTCACATTAAAGAAGTAAGACTTGCAACAGGTTCAAATTTCATAATTTGTTTGACAGGTAACGTAATGACAATGCCAGGGTTAGGAAAAGACCCTATGGCTTTTCATATTGATGTTTTAGAAGATGGAACTGTTATAGGTTTATCTTAAAAATACATTTTAAGAGATACTAGTTTTTAAACTAGTATCTTTTAATTATAAAAAATTATTTTTAATATGAATATATCAAAAGATAATCAGATATAAAGCTTATTTATCTATAAAATGGTTTGACTTTTAAGGTGTATTAAGATATAATTATTAATGCAGTTTGATAGATATGGTTCCGTGGTGTAGGGGTTAACATGCCTGCCTGTCACGCAGGAGATCGCGAGTTCAAATCTCGTCGGGACCGCCATTTAAGCGCCAATAGCTCAATTGGATAGAGCATTTGACTACGAATCAAAAGGCTGGGGGTTCAAATCCTCTTTGGCGCACCATCTTTGAATTTGGTAGTAATCTTATTCACACTTTTTAGGTAATATAACGTTTATCTTTTGATTGACAAAACGCTATATTTGTATTATAATATAAAGCAATCGGGAAATAGCTCAGCTTGGTAGAGCGCTTGGTTTGGGACCAAGATGCCGCGGGTTCAAATCCTGTTTTCCCGACCATGCAGGTGTAGTTCAATGGCAGAACATCAGCCTTCCAAGCTGAATATGCGAGTTCGATCCTCGTCACCTGCTCCATAT
>DUUA01000019.1 GCA_012841765.1 Acholeplasmataceae bacterium | reverse complement strand
TATTATTAAAATACACTCCTTTCTAAAAGTTATTTTTTAATTTTGCTTCTTATAATTATTTTATTTTGTTTTTCAAACATAATATTTTCATCCTCTTCCTCAATATGGTCAAAACCACTTAAATGAAGAATTCCATGAATTAACAAAAAAGCAAATTCCCATTCTTCGCTATTTTTATATTTTATTGCTTGTTCTTTAACTTTATCAATGCAAATAAATATATCTCCGATATAATCATCTTCTCGATCAACAAAACTTATTACATCAGTTGTTTTATTTATATTACGATATTTTTTATTTATTTCTTTAATTTCCTCATTATTTACTAAAATCAAAGATAATAATTTATCATCAGCGAATTCAGAAGTAAAAGCTTCTTTTACAGATTCAACTATTTTTTCATAATCAAATTCAATATTCTTTGTTTGCACATATATATTAATTTCCACTTAATTACCTTCATATCTTTGAATGATTTTATATAAAAGCGGATGTCTCATGACATCAAATTTTTGAAATTCAATAAACTCAATTCCTTTAATCATATTTAAAAGACGAATAGCTTCAATAAGACCAGAATATTCCGGATATGGTAAATCGACTTGGGTAATATCACCTGTAATAATCATTTTTGAATTAAAACCTAATCTTGTAAGAAACATTTTCATTTGCATTTTTGTTGTGTTTTGAGCTTCATCTAAAATAATTATTGCATTTTCTAAAGTTCTTCCTCTCATGTAAGCAAGTGGCGAAACTTCTATAATCCCTTTATCAATTAATTTTTCTACTGTTTCTGTTCCTAATGCTTCATTTAAACCATCATATAATGGAATTAGATACGGATCAACTTTTTCTTTTAAATCTCCTGGTAAAAACCCTAGCTTCTCTCCAGCTTCTACTACAGGCCTAACTAAAACTATTTTTTTAACTTGGTTTTTTTTAAGAACAGAAATTGCATATAAAACAGCTAAGTAAGTTTTTCCTGTTCCTGCTGGTCCAGTTGCAAAAACAATATCATTATTTTCCATTGCATTTATATATGATAACTGATTTAATGTCCTTGGATAAATGCTTTTTCCAGTTACAGTAGTATAAATAACTTTCTTATTTATAAATAATTCAATTATCTTATCCGTATTTTCTAATGAATAGTTTTTAATAATACTCAATAAATCAGAATCACTTAATTTTGTTTTTGAAAGTAAAAATTCTATCGTCTCAAATAAGCCAACAATAACATTTTTTTGTTCAATATCTTCTTCTGAAATAGACACTTTTGAATTCCTTAAAAATATTGAAATTTTAAAAACATCTTGCATAAATTGAATATTTCTACTTTTCACTCCCAATAAAGCGACTTCATTTAAATCATTTTGCAACTTATAAATAACTATCTTGTTCATATTTAATCACCTTTCTATTATTATAACACAAGATTATTAAAGAATACATAAAAAAAGCCCATAATGGGCTTTTTATAAATTAATAACTACGGCGTTTGCTTGCATTTTTCTTTGCTGCACGCTGTTTCATTTTTTTAATATCACTAGGTTTTAAAAAGTGTTCTCTTTTACGTGCTTCAGCAAGGGTTCCGCTACGAGAAACATCTCGTTTAAAGCGTTTTAAAGCATCTTCAATTGATTCATTATCACGTACTACGATTTTTGGCATTTCTTTCACCCCTTCCTTACACATATTACATTATGTATTATACATCATTTTATTAAAAATGTAAAGTTTTTTAAGTTATTTATTTATGCGTTTTAGCTTTTAAATATAACTCATTTGCAAGTTGCAAGTAATGATCACTTACTTTTAAAAAGTCAATTTTTAATATTTCGCTCATACCTATTAAGTGTTTAAAAACTGCTACATTAAACCATTGTAAACATTGAAAACATCTCCAAGCATAAAACCTAAACCATTCATCATCTTTTATTTTATTAGAATAATAAGCTTTTAATAACTGTTCTCCATCAGAAATTCTCATATTAGCAAAACAAGCAATATCATAAATATGATCAATATTACCCGTAAATTCAAAATCAACAACTTTCAAACCTTGGTCAGTAATAATAAAATTTGACGGCTGACTATCTCCATGAGCAAAAGATTTTGGCAAAGATTGTAAATAATCTTTATATGTAAAAAACTTATCTCTAATATTTAAATAACTTTTAGGTAGAACAAATCCTTTTTCTATACAATATTGTTCATATTTTTCTAACCTTTTAAAAGGATTATAGTCATTATCTGATTTCCATTCAACATTATGTATTTTCTTTAATAGCATTGCAACATCTTCAAAAGGATATTTTTCATTACTAATTAAATTTAGACTTGTTCCTTCAATGTATTCAGAGACTTTAATTCCTGTTTCAGTACTAAAATAAGTAGTTATATTGGTTACAGCTAATTTCTCAAAAAGCTTAATATTTTTCTCTTCAACACTTCTATCAACAAAATACTCAGCTTTTTCTCCGGGATATCTAAATGTATATAATTTATCATATACTTTTATAACGTAAGTTACATTACTCATACCTCCAAGTAGTCTATGCATTATTTCTATCTTATCTGTATTAAATACTTTTTTTGCCTCTAATAAAATTTTTTCTTCCATTTTAATCTCCTTAAGAAAATTTTCCAACCTATCTAATGAATCTCGCCTGTGGCTTATTTCATTCTTTTCATTAGCTTCTAGCTCTGCTAAAGTTTTATTTAATTTTTCTATATAGAATATTGGATCATACCCAAACCCATTATTACCTCTTAATTCATTAATTATTAATCCTTCTAATTTTCCTTCAAAAAAATAAGTTTTATTATTAAAAATAAAACAAATAACTGAAGAAAAATATGCTCTTTTATCTCTTTTATTTTCAAGCATCATTAATAATTTATTAATATTGTCAAAGTCATTACCAGATTTAGATAATCTTTTTGAATGAACTCCAGGCATTAAATTAAGAGCATAACAACAAATTCCTGTATCATCAGCAATTGTTGGTAAATCATATTTATCATAAAAATATTTAGCTTTTAAATACGCATTTTCAAAAAAAGTTTTTCCTGTTTCTTCAACTTCTTCATAATTAACACATAAATCAGAAAGACCGATTATTATATGATTTTTTAAAATTTCTCTTGCTTCTCTTAATTTATTATTATTATGTGTTGCAAACAATATTTTCATTATATAAATGAAGCCTTTCTTCTAATAAGAAGATCAATTATATCATCACTTGCATAATCAATTGCATAGGAATAAATAGTTCTGTGTTTGCTATCAATAAAATTAACATTAGCTCCAGCTTCAATCAAAATAGATGCCATTTCATAATTATTTCTTAAAATAGCACGATATAAATAACTTCTACCATA
>DUUA01000158.1 GCA_012841765.1 Acholeplasmataceae bacterium | reverse complement strand
AATTTCGTTATTTCAAATGTCGGAATAATATTTACATTAGATTTTTCTTTTAATAAATTAAACCATATCGTATCTATTCCAGCATTGTTTCCCCCTAATATATCTGAGGTTAAGGAATCGCCAATAGTAATTGCTTTATCTTTAGTAAAATTTGGAATTGAATCAAAAACAAATTGATAAAAACTAAGTTTAGGTTTTTGACTCCCAATTTCCTCAGAAATGAAAGTCTTTTTAATAAAAGGGTTCAACTCAGATAATTTTAATCTATTTTCTTGTATTTCTTTAATCCCGTTTGTCACAACGTAAATTTCAAAATCTTTGCTTAATTTTTTAATTAATTTATTAGCATTTTTTATTTTGTAATTTGTGTTTTTCAAATTAAACATATATTCTTTATTAAAAACAATAGGGTCAAGATCAATATTAAACAAGTCAAAAAAGTTATTAAAACGAATAGTAACGATTTGTTCTTTTGATATATGTCCTTGTTCAAAACTTTTCCATAATGCTTCATTAATATTTCTATAATAAAGAAGCATTCTAGTAGTTGGTTTAATTTTATTTTGTTTTAAAGTTTTCCGCAAAGCTTTTTCTTCGGCTTTATCAAAATCCAAAAGAGTTCTATCTACATCAAATAATAAAAATTTATATTTCATATAATCACCTTTTTTAATTATATAATAATTATTCATTAAGTGCAAATTTTAATTATTTTATGAGTTAATTATAACTGAGATATAACTAAAATTTATCATTAATTGCTAGGTGCACAATTGCGTATTTATTTAAAATATGGTATAATGTCAGTGCTAAATTTAAGGAGTGATAAGTATGGGAAGAGCACATGAGGTAAGAGCAGCATCAATGGCAAAAACAGCTGCTATTAAGAGTAAAGTAAATGCCAAGCACAGTACAGCTATTTACGTAGCTGCTAAAGGTGGTATACCTGATCCTGATTCCAACACTGTTTTAAAATCAGCAATTGAAAAAGCTAGAAAAGATAATGTTCCTGTTGATGTCATTAATAGAGCAATCGAAAAATCTAAAGGTGGAACTGTTGAAGCTTATAATTCTGTAAGGTATGAAGGTTTTGGGCCGAATAATTCATTATTTATTATTGATTGTTTAACTGATAACGTTAATCGGACTTATACATCTGTAAAAACAGCCTTTGCTAAAAGTGGTGGTAATTTAGGGGAAAATGGAACTGTAACATATATGTTTGGTAACTTTTCTATATTTGAATTTGAAGGCTATTCAGTTGATGAAATTATGGAAACATTATTAGAAGCAGATTGTGACATTATTGATGTTACAAAAGAAGATGGTATGGTAGAAGTTTTAGCAGAACCTACTGAATATGGCAAAGTTAGAGATACTCTATATGCTAAATATAAAGATATGAAATTTGAACGTGATGAAAATGTTTGGATTCCTAATCATTATGTTGAGTTAACTACTGAAAATGATATTAAAAATTTTAATAAATTAATGGATACTTTAGATGATTTGGAAGATGTTCAGACAATGTATTATAATGTATCTAATTCAAGAGAAGAAGAATAAAGCAATTATTTTTGCTTTATTTTTT
>DUUA01000157.1 GCA_012841765.1 Acholeplasmataceae bacterium | reverse complement strand
GTTTTATTAAGTATAAGTCTATTATATATTTGTATAATTTCTTCATCCGTAAAAAAGTCTTTAAAATTAATAAAGACAAACAATTTCGTATTCATAAATGTTTCTGATAGGTTGATATAATCTAAAAACTTTTCTATTACACACTTACTACTGTCATCAATATTAATGGATACACTTTTAAAAATATCAACTGGATCAATATTATTTATTTGAACTAAGTCTAATTCTTCATCATAAAGTAACTCTTGTATATATTCAGTTATAATTTCTGATATCTTAGAATAATTATCATACTCCTCTAAAGTTTTAATTTTTAAAACATTATATAATTTATTCAATATTCTTTTATCATTTAAATTAATATTTATATAATCATTAACGATTTCAACATTTTTAGAAAACTTTATTTCTTTATTATTGTCTGATAGAATAAGTTCTCCGTTTTTTCCTTCAATTTGTTCATAAATATCTAAAATAACATTTCTAAACAATCTTTTATTTTCAATCTTTATAATTGGAATAGTATTTTCATTAATATTTATTTGTCTTGAAAGATTCATACTAGCTAATTTCACAATATCACCAACCTTTCATCAGTGCTCAGAACCGTTGATTTTATTTGACCAACAATAATCTCCATTTTTGAATATTGTTTTTCGGTTATTGCTAACATTTGTACTAATCCAGCATTTGGTTTGTTTTTTTTTACATTATCCATTATGTTTTTACATACTGTTTGATTCAATGCTAATTTAGTATAAACTGATTCTTGCATCATCATAAATCCACTTTTAATTAAAAATTTACGGAACTTAGTATATACCCTTATCTCACTTGATGTACCCATTGGAAGGTCATATAATACCATCACTCTCATAAATCTATAGCTCATTTCTATAAAACCTAATCCTTGAAATATCACATTCATTTAAAGCATTAAATATGCTTTTAGTATATTGTGATATTGCATTAGCAACATTGTTTTTCATCTTATCAATAATAACATTTTCATTTAAAATATCAACTAATTCTAATTTTTCGCATATTTCAAATTTATTTAAATCCATTCTTACAACCTTTCTATCAACTAATATTCTGTATGGTTCCATTAAATCTGATGCCAGATTAAATTGATTAAACATATTATTATGAAACATACCTAGTTGTGTCATATATCCGTTAGCTACTATTTCTCTTGTAAATGCTGATAGAATAATACTATAACCATAATTTAATGCTGCATTTATCGTATTATCATCAGTCCTATTAAATTTCTTTCCAAATAACGCATTAAAGTAAACTTTTGCAGCATGCCCTTCTCTGTTTGTTTTATCATTAATTTCAATCTCATCAATATATCTTTTTAATATAGCATACTCAGCATGTCCTCTCTCCTTTAAAAGTTCTGACTGTTTCTTTATTTTTTCTTTAACAATATATGTCCATACTTCTGATTTTATATCCACTCCCCATTCTAACTGATTTCTATATTTTATACTTGTGTCATGTGAACCATAATATGACACAAGTTCAGAAGATGGATTTCTTTTTTCATCACAAAATATTACCTTTACCTTTTTCTTCGTTAATTCTGAGAGCAAAACTGCTGTTAAAGATACTGCAGTTGATTCAATAATAACCATATAAATTTCGTTAATAAATATTCTAGTTGTCTCCTGATTGTTTCTCACAACCATATAGTTCATTTTAAAATCTAGTTTTGCCCTATTAGAAATAACAACTGTTCTCCAACTCATAATTAAGATAATAAGTCTATACTATTTTCAAATAGACCTGTAATTGATTGATTAATAAGTTTAAATTCACTAACTTTTGTTATATCAAATCCTAGTTTACGTCTTCCTAATCCAAAATCTAACATTTCAAAATCATATACTGATGCTTTATTTGTTAACATATTAAGAACATTTAATAATATATCTATTTGTTCTTCAATTCCTAATTTACAAAACTTTTCTTTTATTTCTTTATCTACTAGCGTATAATATTTATTGTTTGTAGACTTTCTATATATTCTAGAGTTCAATTTCTCAACTAATACATTATATAATTCATTGTTATATTCTCTTGTAAATTTGTCATTGGAGTCTTTTAATTCAATCTTATTATTATCTTTTTTCAAAGTTAAAAATTTATTTATTTTTTTAATATATTGACTATAATCATCATTTAAAATAAGTTGAACAGCATTATCTGCATAAAAACTATTTCCCGATTTTCCACCTACGTAATAATAAAACCCTTGATATTTGATTAAAGAACCTATTCGTAATTTTAATTTAATTATTTTAAAATCTTCGATTTTTTCTCCTAGTTTTATAGGAATTTTCTTTAAAATATATTCTGATAGTCCCTCTGCTGATTCAGTACTATTTTCCAGATATATCGGAATGTCGATAAGCCTTTTTATATTTCTTTTGATTCCCTTCTTATTGATAATTGTACATGAATAGGGAATAAAATAAGCTATCTTTATGGAAGTGAAACCTCCATACTTATTTACATCTGATAGTCTTAAATCACCTGTTTTTACACCCATATATGAATTCGGTTTGCAAATTTCTTTTTTATATATTGTTTGTTTAAACAATTGACCTTTTTGATCAACAGCCCTTCTTGTTATCCTCACATCGTTACTTCTCATTTGTGAATTAACCATTTTCATACTATGACCATTTCTACCATCCCAGGCAATATATCCTGCTCGCTCTACCTTAAAATCGTACATTCTATCAAGATTATATTCTCTATATCCTGCTTGCTTAACGTAGTTAGCTGGTGTGTTTGTAAATTTTACTTCAAATATATTACCAACTACAATATTTAAATAAGCATCCTTAGCGTGATGAAGATCATTTATATCTCTAACTTTTATAAAATTCATCTTATGCCTGTAATCTGATACATTTTCGGCTTTAACATATACAATGTTTGAATCAGAATATAATCTTTTCATAATTTGTGCTACTGCTTTTGTAGACTGACTTGTTTCAACAAGTTGTCTTTCTATAAAGCTAGCTAATTCATTTGTCCCAAATTCATCTTTTCTAATTAACCTTTCATATTTTTTTGCTGATATAAATTCCTTTTGATACAAATAGCCCCATGTTTGTTTCATTTTCTTTTGGACGTCACTATTTATTGGATATTCATCACTT
>DUUA01000156.1 GCA_012841765.1 Acholeplasmataceae bacterium | reverse complement strand
TATAAATTCTTGTATTAATTATGATTTCTGCTAAATAATGGCGGTGTAAAATACAATTTGGCAGTGTAAATTATTCTCCTGTGGCGGTGTAAAAATATAATGAAATGCTTATTAATGACGAAAAAATTGAATTTCGTGGTGTTCCTAAAAATGGTGGATATTGGCAAAAATGAAAGTCGCCCTTTTTACCCATTCTTTCAAACATAAAATGATTCAGATTACTACATATTAAGTAATGAATGATTAATTGAATATATTTAATTTGTTTATTTTTGAAAGAATAACTTTATAACTCCAGTATGAATTATGCTTAATTAAAGCAATCATTTTGATGATTCTTAAAAACCATTTTTTTCTTGATAAAAAGATAAAAATGTATTTTTGAGTAACTATTTCAATATTCAAATTTTGAAGGGAGAAATCTCTAAAATATTGTCCGTCAGCAAAATTATACTTATTCATTTCAGAAATTAAATCTTGAAAAGAGTATTCTTTTTGAGAATAGCGTCCAGAACAGTTATAACGAAGTGATTGATGGATATTTTCGTTATTTAGATAGCCATCTCCTAATGATTTACTATATGATCTCGAATCATAAGAAATTATGGCTCGACCACAAGCCATTGCATCATAAAGTGATCTTCCAATTCCAATTACGAGATCAGCTTTGTTAATTATGTCTTCTATAAACCACGTATTTTCTATATATTTATTTGCTTTAATAAAATCGACATTTATTGCAGTACAAGCTTTTTGAATTGTTTTATTTGCTTCTTCAGATTGACATAATGATAAAACAGTATTCAATTTTGGGAAAAGATCTCTTTTGGATGTAAATCGATTACAATCAATGCCGTTAAGTATTAATGAACTTTTTATACCTTGTTTCAAAAGGTACTCTTGTACTTCATATGATATGGCTACATAGGCGTCAGCTTTTGGAGAGGGCTTTTCTAATTCATTACAAATTCCATGGCATGTTTGAATTATAAATCCTCTTTTATGCAAATGGTCAACAACATTGTAATGATTGGCTAATATTAAATCATAAAATATTTTTTTTCTGAATTTAACACCTAGATTTTCTATTATATCTGAAACCTCGCCTTTTTCAAAAGTAAAATATTCTACATGATGTCCTTTTTTAATTAATTCAACAATTAGGGCGTAAGTATAAGATTCTGTTCCTCCAGTGGTTTGTAAATGATTTGTAGCAACTAAGATATTCATTATTGGATAATCCACTCAGCGTTAATATAAAAGTATCCTAAATGAGAACCTATATTTGTTAAGCCATCAATAATAGATATTTGGGCGATTTTTTCGTAATGATCAAGTCTTTTAACATTTTTTTGAGCCAAAACAAGTTCAATGAAGTATGTCCCTGCAGTTAGATTTATTTGGGGTATTTTTAATTTGACTAGACAATTATTACTTTCATTAGATTTATTTATTCTATTTACAGATCCAAAAAAGGATGTCGTTCCAGCTAGTTTTTCGCCATTTAAATTATAAAAATAAACACCAATGCCAATCGAATTATCAAAAAGGCAATTCTGAATTCCTATATCAAAAAATAAAGATTCCCCTGTCATAAAGGAATTTGTTTCAATGCCATTAGAGTTTAAAATACGGAAGGAATTAAATTTATAATTTTCTTTATGGGAAACCTTAAAGGAAATACTTGAATCTTTAATAGAATTGGATAGATATTCTTCAATTACATCTTCTATTACCCCAATACTTCCCACGCGCCCATTTTCGAGTAGTACTCCCGTATTACACAAGCTTTTTACTGCTGCCATATTATGGCTTACAAAGAGCACTGTTCTGCCTTGGCCTTTTGAGACGTCTTGCATTTTGC
>DUUA01000018.1 GCA_012841765.1 Acholeplasmataceae bacterium | reverse complement strand
ATTATATATACAACATTTTATTTATAAATTTAAATCATTTTGACAACTAATATTTATTTTTGAATTATGATAAATTTTATAGCATGTCTGTACAAATTGTTGACATTTACAAAAATAAATGTTATAATATACATATAAGATAAGTTAAATGTAAACTAAAAATAGGAGGAATAAATGTGGCAACTAGAGGAACAGCAATTATTATTGAAAATAATGTTATCACAGAAGGTCCTGAGTTTAATGGTGACATGTATCCACATGGTTTTGGAGATTACTTTATAAATAAGTTATCAAAGGTTAACAATTTAAACGAATTTAATCAATTTAATAATGAATTTAACCTAGAAAACTTTGATTACCCTGCATCATACATTTCAAATACAACTTATACTCCTGATGAATTAAAAAATGAAAACATGATATCTATAGAAAATATATGTTCTCGTGTTACATCAGACTGGGTTTTTATAAAAAATTTAATGGACAAATCAGTTTGCATAGAAATAGAAAAAGAACAAAAATATATTATAATTAAATCACTTGAAACAGTTAGGTTCAATTTTGGTAATATTCCAAACAAAGGGAAAGGACATAGGATTAAATTTCAATAATAAAAAAGACACCTTATTTAGGTGTCTTTCCATGAATACATAGTTGACAATTTGAAAAAAAAACATGTTATTAATTTAGTAATGATCCAAAAGTATACACTAACCTCAAGCTGTTAGAGATGTCGTACTTGTGACATCCACGTGATGTTTTTGTGTATTATATACTAATCAAGAAACATGCTTTTAGGAGGTTGTATTATTGAAACACGAGTTCTTTTATCATTAATAACTAAAGTTTTATCTACTATAATATACCCCATTTTCTCAATGATTTTTTTAATGCTCCTCCATTTTTTTATTTCTCCTCTACTATTAATTAAATTTAAGTAGTTACATAACCTTTCTTTATCTGCTGAAATTAAAGGTATTTCTAAGTATTCATTTGGAATATTTAAGCTTTTCCCAAGCAACTCTTCGTTTTTTGTTTTCTTTATCACCAAATCAATATCTTTTCTTATTCTTCCTAATGCTTGTATTTGTTCAGTAATATCTACTGTATCTAATATAGCCAATGTTACTGCGTCATCGAATAAGTTCCAACCTTCTTGCATAGAACCATTTATAATCAACATATTGTATGGCTCAGGTATTAATCCTGTTCTTAATAAAATTTCTCTAGATTTAAGTTGTTCCTTGTTTAATTTCTTTTCAGTATTATTTATTGACCATAACACTAAAGGCATAAATCCTTCTTCTTCAGCTATTTCTTTAATTTTCTCTTGTTCTGTTATTAATCGTGTGAAAGCTAAGGCTTTATATCCATAATAATCAAAGGCTTCTTTTCTTGCAGAAAGATAAGATCTAGTTTGCTCTATATGACTAACATAATGAGTTGCCTTAGCTACGTATTTTCTTATTTTAGGATGATTTAAATAATTAAATATTTTTACGCAATTTAATCTACCAGGATCTTTGTTCTCCAAAACACTTATGCTTTCTTGGGTTGCTGTAAAATAAAAAATTTGTATTCCACTTTGTTTATTTAATAACCAAAACAAAGCTACTGCTAATTTGTAATTGTTATCATAGCTGAAGTATATTGGTAATGAATGAATCTCATCACAGAAAACAAGTTCAACATCTTTCAAGAGAGTGTGAGGGGTACTTAGCATTTTTTCACCAAATTCTGAATAAGTCATAACATGAACTTTATAATGTACATCACCAAAACAGTTTTCATTAGCACTTGTATAAAACCCTTTAGATTTACCTTTTTTTGATAACAGGTTTCTCACATCATTATCATTAGGGGCTAATGAGTCTTTTAAGGCTGTATTAGAAGTTAAGTAAATAACTTTATTTTTAAAGTTTTTTGGTATTAACATCTCTTCAATTAAATATGATTTGCCAGAACCTACTGGAGATAAAATCATATTGTTGCTTTCAAAGATAGGTTTTTCTAATTCTATTATTTCACCAAGATATAATTTTTTTTGGAGTTCTTTTCTCATCATTTTTTGTTTTTCTCTATCATGTCTAGAAATATTATATTTTATTTCATTTATTTCATCCATAATTTATAACTCCTTTTTATATTACTTATAACTTTTAATTATTATACCAATGATTATTTTCCATTTAATCGTTAAAAGTAAGTATTTCTTAGATTTTTTTTATTTTTCTAAGATGTTGCAGTTGACGCCTTTCTAGAGACACAAGAATTGTACGCTGATACAGTCTGTAACAATTACAAATTTTTACCATTAAGGTAAACTAAGTTAACTTTACATATTAAAACATTTTTTGTGTAACACACAGGAGTGTAAATAGTATGAGCGTGCAGTTCCTGTGTCAGTCGGTTAAGTGTTGTATCTACAACGTCTATGACACTTTTGACTGAAACTTGAGATTTTTTAATTGAATGTTGTTCTTGTGTATTTTGTGACTTAAAACTAGTTAAATAAATATGCCTTTATTGTAAAACAAGCTAAGTCTACTTACTATGAAAAGATGATTTCTCCTTTTCATAAATGGGGTTGGTCTGGAGGGGTGTTTTTGAACACCCCTACCCAGGGCTTTGAAGATTAACTTAGATTATATTATTTAAGTTAAAGTTCTAAAATTTTCCCCTATTAGTTATTAATATATTGACTATTAATGTTTAAAAGAAACCTTGGGTAGGGGAATTAGTCAATTCCCCTCCAAACCAACCCCATGACAACTTCACAAAAAGCGTGTGAAGTTT
>DUUA01000155.1 GCA_012841765.1 Acholeplasmataceae bacterium | reverse complement strand
TATTTTTTTCATAAATTTTTTGCAATAAGGATTTATTATATTGGCGTTCCTTATTACTTCCTCCTATAATAAAATTTTACCAATATAAAACGTTTACAAGTATAGTATAACATTTTAGGATTAAATTATCTACTAAATCCGAGAAATAATTTATAACTCTGTATGAATAAAAATAAAAAAAATACTTTCAAAATGAAAGTATTATTCTAAATATTTTTTGATTTCAGTAATCATATTAAGTTTTTCCCAACTTAAATTTAAATCATCTCTACCAAAATGTCCGTAATTAGAAATTTGTTGATAAATAGGTTTTCGTAAATCTAAATAGTCAATAATTTCTTTAGGTTTTAAAGGAAAAATAGTTCTTATACAAGAAATAATTTTATCATTTGAAAATTTCTCAGTCCCAAATGTTTCAACAATAATTCCTGTTGGCTCAGATACGCCAATTACATAACTTAAACCAATTTCTATTTTATCCGCAACTCCAGCTGCAACTAAATTTTTAGCAATATATCTAGCCATATAAGTAGCAGATCTATCAACTTTCGTTGGATCTTTCCCACTAAAAGCACCACCACCATGTCTAGCATAACCACCATAAGTATCTACAATAATTTTTCTACCAGTTAGACCTGAATCACTTTTCGGTCCTCCGTGAAAAAAACTGCCTGTAGGATTAATAAAAATCTTAGTTTCACTATCTAGATGTTCACTAGGAATAACATATTGAATTACTTCTTTGATAATAAATTGACGTAACTCTTCCATTTGAACTTTTTCATCATGCTGTGTAGAAATAACTACACTGTCAACTCTTTTAAACTTCCCAAATTCATCATATTCAATAGTAACTTGGCTTTTCCCATCAGGTCTTAAATAATTAACTAATTCGCTTTTACGAACGTCAGTTAATCTTTTAGATAATTTATGAGCTAAAATAATAGGGATTGGCATATATTCTTTAGTTTCATTAGTAGCATAACCAAACATTAAACCTTGGTCTCCAGCCCCACTTGAATCTTCTTTTACTCCTTGAGCAATATCTAAAGATTGTTCATCTATACATATTAAAACTCCGATATTCTCAGCATCAAATCCAATTTTACCGCGATCATATCCAATGTCTCTTACTGTATCTCGAACAACCTTTTGAACATCAATATATGCATTTGTTGTTATTTCACCCATAACTAAAACTAAGCCAGTTGTTGCACAAACTTCGCAAGCAACTCGGCTTTTTGGATCAGCTTCAATTATTTTATCCAAAATAGCATCAGCTATCTGATCACAAACTTTATCAGGATGCCCCTCTGTTACTGATTCAGATGTAAATAACCTTTTTTCTTTCATATTGCGCCTCTATCTTCTTTTTTTTCGATTAGCTACTTCTATGTTTACTCTTCTTCCTTTATATTTAACAAACTCAAATGCTTCAAGTAATTCTTCAAGTTTTCTTGATGGTATATCACAAAAAGAAAAAGTATCATGTATTTCTACTTTAGAAATATCTCTATTACTAATTGATGTAGTTTCTGTAATTAATTTAATTAAATCTCTAACTTCAACTCTGTCTTTTTTTCCTAAAGTTATAA
Organism: Acholeplasmataceae bacterium; assembly: GCA_012841765.1. The sequence goes on along the minus strand of DUUA01000155.1, from coordinate 9,818 downwards.
ACAAACGAGTTTTATTAGTTCCTCTTCCATCACTTGAAAATGAACTTTTTTCTTTACTTGGATCATTTACTTCATCATAAGTTAAATCATTTAATTGTAATTTAATTAATCCATTACAAACATCTACTAGATCATATCCTTCACTTGTTAAATTAGCTATACCTTCATCAACATATTTTTGATATTTAGAATCAATTGCTGCCGATTTTGAAGCATTCAAAATCAAATTTTGAATTCTTTTTTTAATTACATTTTGTAAATCTGGAATATCCATTTTAGTTATTTCTGAACGAGTAAAAGCCATAATCGCTCTTAATTTAGATCTTTCTCTTTTTGTTACTAAAGAAATAGCCATTCCTTCAGATTTTGCTCTTCCTGTTCTTCCTATTCTATGGATATAATATTCCATATCTGTTGGAACATCATAGTTAAAAACTACATCAATATCTGTTATATCAAGTCCTCTAGCTGCAACATCTGAAGCAACTAATATATCAAGTGATCCGCTTCTATATCTATTCATTACTCTTTCTCGTTGTTCTTGTTTCATGTCACCATGTAAGCCTTCAACTAAATAACCTCTTTGTAATAACTTAGCTGTTACATCATCAACTCCAACTTTAGTGTTACAAAACACCATAACAAGTTTATAATCATAAATATCAATTATTCTAGTCATTACTTCAATTTTATCTTCAGGATATACTTCTATATAAAAAGTCTTAACTTGCGATGCTACTAATTCTTTTCTACTAATTCTAATAGTTTCAGCATTTATTAAATAACTCTTAGATAATTTCTCAATTTCTTTCGAAATAGTTGCTGAAAACATCATTATTTGTGGTTTACCTTTAATTTGATCTAAAATATAATTTACATCTTCAATGAAACCCATATTAAGCATTTCATCTGCTTCATCAAAAACTGCAATTTGAATACCAGCTAGATTTATATTCCCTCTAGACATATGGTCTAATAATCTTCCCGGTGTTGCTACAATAATTTGTGGAGTTTTTCTCAAATCTTTTATTTGTTTACCAATATATTCGCCACCATAAATAGTAACTATCTTTAATCTCTTTATATACGTTGCTATTGAATTAATTTCATTAGTAATTTGCAAAGCAAGTTCTCTTGTTGGAGAAATTATAATTGCTTGTAATTCATCTTTCGTTGCATCTATTTTTTCTAAGATAGGAATCCCAAAAGCTAAAGTTTTTCCTGTTCCCGTTGGCGCTTGTGCCAAAATATCATTTCCTGCCAGAGCTAAAGGTAAAACTTTTTCCTGTACTTCTGTCATTTCCGTAAATTCTTTTTTTTCTATACCCTTTAATATTAAAGGGTTTATATTTAAATTGTTAAAATTATTCATTCTTTCCTTTCATAAAGTATTTTTATAAAAATACTTTCTATTCGCCAGATACTGGCAAACTTTTCACCTTTATCGAAGGTGCACTAATTCCATTATATCTAAGTTCTAAATCTGAACCTATTTCTTCAATATTATTCATCATTTTCAAGAAGTTTCCTGAGACAACTATTAAAGTAACAGGTTTTTCTATTTTCCCTTTTTTAATATAAAATCCAGAAGATTGCAAACTGAAATCTCCACTTATAGCATTTACGCCTGCATGTAAACCAGACATACTAGTAATCAACAATCCTTCTTCAGTTCCAGAAATTATATCATCAAAACTATTACTACCCGCTTCGATGTAAACATTTGAAAAACCTACTGAACTATTATACCCATTTCCTGTCGTTTGAGTATTAAAATATTTAGCTGTTTTTAAATTATGAATAAAAGATGTAAATATACCTTCTTTTACAATATATTTTTTATATGTAGCAACTCCTTCATCATCAAAAGGTTGATAACTAATATAATTAATATCAAGTGGATCTTCAATAATATTAATATTTTTATTCATAATCTCTTGGCCTTCTTTACCAATAAGGCTTGTTAGTTTTTTAATAGCAGCTTCACCATTAAATAAAGAGCTGAAAGCACCAAATAATGAACTCATCGCTTTCTTCTCGAAAATAATAGGATATTGTCCTGATTTAATTGGTTTAGCGCCTAACATTGCTATTGCTTGATCAACTAATTTTTTTGCAATTTCTTTTACGTTAAAATCTTTATAATTTAAAACCGCTTTAACTTCAAAAGCATCTTGAGTTTCTTCTCCTTGTTTTGCAACAGCTTGAGCAACCAAAAAACAATATTCGCCAGTTTTTTCAAGATTCAAACCTTTACTATTAATAATTTGGACAACACTCGAATCTTCTTCATAAGAACAATGTGGAACTGCTTTAATTCTTTCATCAAGTGATAATATTTCTTTTTCTAAACTTTTTAATAATTCAATTTTTTCTAAAGAAGTAATATTTTTAAATCCACCACTTCGATTAATACTATCTGGATAAGCTTCACTTCCTGCAAAAATTTCATATTTCTCATCAGTTGTTAAACTTTCAACATTTTCTTTTAATTTTTTTATGAGTTCTATTTCATCAATATTTTCATCTTCAAAAGAAATCTGCGCCATTTTATCATTTAACAAACCTTTTAATAAAAACTTTTTCTCATCAATTGCTACATTTTTCTCAACTTTACCTTCAAATAGAGAGATTGAAAGAGATTGATTATGACCAATGCCAATTTCTAAATCGTCAAAACCCATTTTTTTACCGTAATCAAAAAGTTTTTGATAATCCATTATTTTTCTCCCCTTCCGCCTACTGTTAAGTTTAAAACCCTAACTGTAGGTTGTCCTACTATTGTTGGAATAGAGCCACTCTGAGATCCACACATACCAAAAGAAAACTCTAAATTATTAGCAATCATATCAATATTTTTTAAAATATGTGCTCCGCTACCTACTAATGTAGCTCCTCTAACGGGTTTAGTGATTTCCCCATTTTCAATCATATAGCCTTCATTAACAGAAAAATTAAATTCTCCAGTTGTTGGATTTACAGATCCGCCACCCATTCTTTTAGCGAATAAACCAAATTTTGTACTAGCAATAATTTCTTCAAAACTACTCGTGCCAGGTGTAAAGAATGTATTTGTCATTCTTGAAGTTGGTGAATACTTATAACTTTGTCTTCTACCTGATCCAGTAATAGGGTGATTCATTATTTTACTATTTCTATAATCAACTAAGTAAGTTTGTAAAACACCATCTTTAATTAAAACATTCCTTTTTGTTTCATTTCCTTCATCATCTATATTAAGTGAACCCCAACCATTAGGAATTGTTCCATCATCAACAGCAGTAACAATATCACTAGCTATTTTTTGTCCCAACTTATTACAAAAAACTGAATTCCCTTTAGCAACAGAAGTTGCCTCAAGAGAATGAACACAAGCTTCATGTAATAAAACTCCCCCAAATCCATTATGTAAAACTACATCCATATTTCCGCCAATCATTTCATCAGCGTGAAGCATATTTATAGCAGTTTTTGCAATTTCATAACCAAATTCATTATAATTGAATCCATTAAATATTTCATATCCTTGGTTTCCAGCAATTGAGTCAAAAGCGGTTTGCATGATGTTTTCAGATTTTGCAATAACATTTGCAGCAAGTCTAATATGGGTTCTTAAATCTTTAACTATTTTACCTAATGTATTTACTACCGTAATTTTTTGTTCCTCATCAGATAAAACGCATATTACTTGATTAATTTCTTCACTCTCATAAGTGAAAATTCCTTTATTTAATAATTCTAGATACTTAATCTTTTCATTATTACTTAAAGAACTAGGCAAAATAACAGGTAAATTAACAACTGGTGCTTTAATTTCTTTTAGTTCAAAATTAATTTCTTCTTTTGGATAATTCAAACTAGCGTTTAGTTTCTTCGCAAGGTTCATTAAACTTTCAAAACTAATATCGCTAGTATAACCAAATGATTCTTCTGCCCCTTTTAAAATTCTAATTGACACACCATAAAGATTACTTGTGTTAATTCTTGTAACTTTTCCACTAGTAAGTTCATAATTGTTTTTGATTGTATCTTCAAAATATAATTCAGCAAAGTCTCCGCCAGTTTCTAAACAAACTTCTAATATTTTTTTTAATTCTTTATTTTTAAGCATAAATACTCCTCTATTAATCATTAAGCCAACACAAAGATTTTTGTAATCTTTGGATTGTTTCTTCTTTTCCAAGAATATCAGCAATTTCAACAGCTCCACCTGGAGTAATTTGCACACTTGATATAGCAAGACGTAAGACTGAATATACAGATCCTGCTTTTATTTCTAATAATTCCGCTGTATCATTAATAACTTGATGTAAATTTTCATTTGACCAATTGACTACTTTTGTAAACAAAATAAGACTTTGCTCAATAATTTCCTTTGCTTTAAAGGAATCAACTTTAAATCTTTTATTATAATACAAATCATTGTCAAATTTTTCAAAATTATCAATAAAGTTTACTTTCTCAGGAATATCCCCAAAAGTTTCTATTCTACTTTGCAATAAAATTCCAAACTTATTATAATCATATTTATCCTTAATATCTGATTTATCAAAATATGGTTTAGCATACTTCATAAAATCTGCAAAACTTAATTCTTTTATATATTCACCATTTAACCATCTCATTTTTACTTCATCAAAAACACTACTTGATCTACTCAATCCCGAAACAGAAAAATTGCTAATTAATTCTTCCATAGTGAACTTTTCTTGATTGTCTTTTGGACTCCAACCAAGTAAGGCAATATAATTAACAACAGCTTCAGCTAAATATCCTTTATTTATAAAATCATCAAAATTAGCATCTCCATGTCTTTTGCTTAATTTTCTGGTTTCATCTTTCATAATCGGTGTTAAATGAATATATTCTGGTCTTTCCCACCCAAAGTTTTCATATAAAAAATTATATTTTGGCGTTGAACTTAAATATTCATTGCCTCTAATAACATGAGTTATTCCCATTAAATGGTCATCAACAACGTTAGCAAAATTATAAGTAGGCATACCATCAGATTTTAAAAGAACATTATCTTCTAATTCTCTATTAGGAATTGTGATTTTACCAAAAACTAAATCCTCAAACTCACTAATTCCTTCAACAGGAATATTTTGTCTAATTGCATAGGGGATACCTTTTGCTAAATTAGCAGAAATTTCTTCTTTTGATAAAGATAAACAATGTTTATCATAACGATGTGTTCCCATAAAAGAAACATTAGAAAGTCTTTCTTTATCACAAAAGCAATAATAAGCATGACCTTTAGAAATTAATTCTTGCGCATATTTATGATAAATTTCTTTACGTTCACTTTGAACATAAGGGCCAAAATCTCCACCCTCATTTGGGCCTTCATCAAAAGTAATGTTAGCCGCTTTGCAAGTATTATATATTACTTCTACTGCTCCCGGCACAACTCTTTCTGTGTCGGTGTTTTCAATTCTTAATATTAATTTGCCATTATTTTGTTTTGCAAATAAAAAAGCATAAAGTGCTGATCTTAAATTTCCTACATGCATAAATCCAGTTGGACTTGGTGCAAATCTTGTTCTGACGTTTTTCATAATTGATATAAATCTCCTTTAGTAATGCTAAATCATTTTGCTTATTATACCATATTTAAGTTATAAAAGATAGAGTTATAACTGTAATTATAAATGTATCTAAACAAGAACAAAACCCTCAGGATTTTAAACCTAAGGGTTTTAATATGAAAATTTTAAGGTGTATTTACAAATACTTTAAATAAGTCCAAACCATTTATAACTTCTTGTTTTTGGCTAAACTGGGCATCAACAAATACAGGTTTAAACGGATTACTAACATCTTTTAAAACATAGTTTAAAATAGTTGCAATTGAACCTCTTGTAATTCTTGAATAATCCCAAAGAGCCGTTGCCAAGTCAGTTGAATCAGTAGCTGCGATAGTATGCATATCAATAGCATTGAAATTTAATCCTACAGAATCCATTTCTTGAATTGAGTTTAAGAAACCCAATAAATCAGAATATTGATATGTTGGCGTTATCGTTAATTCAAATTCGCCTCTTCTAATAGAACCTACTGTTATATCATCACTAGTTTCATGATAGTACCATTGGTAATTATTAGTTGGTTCTTTGATTAAACCTGTTAATGTACCAGAAATTAAATCATTAACCATATCAGCAATAGTCGCTTCTAATACTCTTGATTTAATAATTTCAGTAAAATCGACTGATAACATAGTATTCATATTAAATGATAAACTAGCAAATGTATCTCCGCCAACAAGTAGTTTTACACTTGTAAAGAATCTTCTAAGCTCTCCAACATCTTCTAAAGTTTCTCCTGTATAAGTTCTTTCCCAAACAATACTCTCATTAGATAAATAGTAATAAGGAGATTGATTGTCAGGTATTAATAATTTTGGAGAATCTTTTATATATGAAATCGCAGAAGCTTCAATAATTCTAGAATCTAAAAGTGTTTCTTGATCAGCACCTAAGAACTTATCAACATTGAATGTAGTGTTTGCAAGTGGATCCGAACCTTTAATTACTTTTACAGCAATTAAGAATTTCTTTAACTCTCCCTCAACACCATAATAATCATCACTTTCTAAATCACTTGGAATAATTAATATATTATGAAGACTTCCAGTAGGTGTTGTTAAATCTTCAAGAGATTTTACTGCTGTATCAACAATGATAATTGATGTAACTAAAGTATTTAAACCTGTTTCATCTAAATTAATAATTTCGTCTATATCAATTGCTGAAGGATTAGTAATATCTCCTGATCCACCAAGTAATAATTTTAAGGTTTTAATTAATTTTCTAACTTCTCCATCTTCAGTTGACGTATCATACCATCTTGGATCGTTTTTTAATAAATTAACAACTAAGCTTCCACCAGTATCTCCTAATTCAACAATTTTTTCAATGATTGTATCACTGATAATTTTCGAAGCGAGCATTTCTTTTATCTCATCATCTTCAGGATTTATTGTTCCATCAGTTAAATTAATAATACTATTTACATCAACACTTAAATTATCTAAATCTACAGTCTCACCAACAATTACTTTAATGGCTTTAATAAATTTAGGAATTTCAGTTTCCCAATTAGGATCAAATTGCGGAATGTCAACTACAATAACAGCTTCTGTTAATACCCCACCAACAAATTTATCAGTTCCTAAATCAATTAGTTGTTGAGAAATTGAATCTCTTAAGACTATTGAAGATGTTAATTCAGTTAAATCTTCATCAGCAAGATTAAGAATGCCATTTATATTAATAATGTTACTTGGATCATCAAAATTAGGCGTATCACCTAATAACAATTGAGCCGACTTGATTAATTTTCTTAGTTCTCCATCTACTCTTATTTCGCCAGTATATGTGTCATACCATAACCCATCTGCTCTATCAATAATTAAAACTCCATGTAGGCTTCCGCCAATTGCTGCTTCTTTTTCAATTGTTTTCACGAATATTTGTGATATTAGTTTAGAAGTTAAAATTGTATCAATTTCATTTTCTGGTAAAACAAATAAATCTTCTGGAATATTTTCTTTAGTTATAATAATCTTAGTAGCTCTGAAAATTGAATCTAATTCTCTTTCAGTCCATTCATTAGGATCAGAAAATGTTTCTAATTCTAATTCTGGTATTTGAGTAGAAACTACTTGATTAATAATGTTACTTAGATTATCTTTAATTATTATAGAGGAAGATAATTTATTAGCAAGATCTTTGATAATATTATCATCTTGCTCATTAATAATTCCATCCATATTTGTGTCAACTGTTCCATCTGATAATGTTGCAAAATTTGGATTATCTAATAATTTTGCTTCAAATATTAATGCAACAGAACCCAATATATTTTTAAACTCCGCTTTTCCTTCTGTACTAGTCCAATCAATTTCTCTAATAATAATTGTAACTGTATCACTAATACCTGATTCATCAATTGCAAAATTTAATAAATTATTCATGTTATACATTAAGATAACAGAATCACCCATAATATCTGCTAATTCATTAATATTTTCCGAATTTAAGTTTTCAATAAAAGTATTTTCAGCAATTCCTAGTTCAAATAATTGTCCAGCAGAGCCTAACAAAGATTTAAGTTCTGTTTTACCAGTTTCTCCATACCAAGTGAAACTATCTGGAATTTCTATTGCAAATGGTAAATTAGCTTCTGTTAAAATAATATCTAAAACTCCATTAATATTATCAGCAAGCAAATGTGAACTTGAAATTTGTATTGCTATCTTTTCTATTATTTCTTCAGTAAATAAATCAGTAAAATCAAAATCATCAGATAAAATATTTGCTTTTATCAAGATAACTCCTAATGTTAATATTGAAACAAAGTCATTTTGTTCAATAATTTCGATCGTAAGAATATTTTTATATTCTTCTGGTAATTGATTTATTAAGAAATTAGTTAATACTTTAACATTTTTAGAAAATAAATCAGAATTATAAACAGCTGTTGAAAATAAATTTATGCTATCATCAGTTACTAAATCTAAATTAATAGCCTGAGTAGTCGTATTATAAGCAACTTTCATCTCTCTAAAAGCTTCATATAGATTGCCTAAATTAGCTATTTCATCTCCTAAAGATACTCCAACAAAATCAATTTCATCTGGATCAATATCTGCTCCAATTAGTACTTCTCTAAATTCGTCTAATTTTACAATAAATTCAAAAGCAAATTCATCAATAGCATTAAGTAATTCCATAGATCCTATTTCAGAAAATATTTCTTTTACTTTTGCGACATCTAAGTTTAAATAAAAATCAGTTTCCTGCTCTTCAAAAATTCCTAATTTTCCAGCTTTTATTCCACTATTAAATAATAATGAAATATCATTTGAAAAATTAACACCTTTAACATCACTAAGTATTACTGAATAATCTTCCTCTGTAAGCATATCCAATTCACCTGTTAAATAAGCAAATTCTAAGCCAATTGGGGGAATAACATTAATTATTTTTAAATTTTTAAGACTAGTAGCAATGTAATTAATAGTTTCATCATCTAAAGCCATTATTTTATTAAGTGTAATCTCGCCATCAATTTTTTCTTCTATTAAACTATAAATAGATAAACCTTTCTTTATTTCCGAAGTTAATCTAATTTTTTTCTTATTATATTTTATCGCAAACATTGATGAAAATGCTCTTTCATCTAATCCTTCATTATCTATTTTAATTAATCCACTAATACCACCCATTACAGTAGAACGATATTTTGACATAACTTCAAACACGACATCAAATGCTTCATCTTCTTGACCTTCAGCAATTTCAATAAAAGAGCTTTCTTCTCCCTCATATGAAATAGTCTCTTCACTTGGGTCAGATTCAATCAATGCTTCTGCAGAAGAAGCAATTGATATAAGCCCAGCTAATGGAATACTCATAATAAAGATAACGACTAATGCGTGAATAAAACCAACTCCCATTCCCATAAATCGAGAGTTCATTGTTTTCTTTTTCTTTGTTTTCTTTCCTGGTCGAATTATCAAATAAACAATCCAACTAATCAATTTAAATAATGTAACAGTTAAGAAAAACCAAATTATAACAAACATTAATCTTGCTATCATAGAAATGAATTGATAAACAAGTTCATACATTTCCGTTCCCGGCACAACTTTTCCTTCTAATGCAGGAACTAAAACTCCAGCAACTTGAGCTATTGAGCTTTCCATGCTAGTAATAGCAACTCCCTCTACATCAAATTGTACTATTTTTGAAATATCAAAATTTAAAATCATTTTTGTAAAAAGTGGACTGATGATTAAGCCTATTATT
>DUUA01000154.1 GCA_012841765.1 Acholeplasmataceae bacterium | reverse complement strand
CTTACATTATCATTGTTTCTTTGCATAATTATGATAGGGTATTTCTTTAATAATTCTTCATATTTAATCCATTTATTTAAAGTTTCAACATGATCAGAACCGATAACTAAATGTAAGTTATCATATGTTTTACTTAATTCATCAAGCGATGCAATTGTTCCGTTAAATACATTTTTATCTTCAATATTAGATACAATTACACGGTCTTTATTATTAAACATTAACTGCAACATATTAAACCGGTGATTAAATGCAATCAATTCGTCCTTTTTATAAGTATTACCAACAGGTAATACAATAACTTTTGCGTTTTGATATTTACTTAACAGTTTTCGAACAATTTCTAAATGCGCTAATTGTGGTGGATTAAATGCGCCACCGTAGACAATATTCATATTTATCACCACTAATATTATATCATTATTAGTTAATATTATGTTGTTTTAGTATTTTTCTGTTGATTATAATTTATTTTTGTTATAATTAAGTTATTAATTCCGCCAGAAAGGGGTGCTTATTAGTGAACTTAAAAGAAAGGTATTATGAACAAATTCGCAGAAGCGGTCACCGCTTAACAGAAAATAGAAAAGCAATGATTCAAATTTTAGAAAACCAACATTTAACGTTTAAGGAAATTCAATCTGAATTACAAAGACGTGGTTTTTACAATGTTGCTTCGATATATAATAACTTAGAGTTTTTAGTTTCCAATAATATTGTTATTGAAATATTTGTTAACAATGAAAAATATTATGATTTAGCAATGGACAATCCCGGTCATAGTAGAGACTCACATATCCATATAGGGCTAAAAGACACTGGCGAAATCACTGAAATAGTTGCTCCTGATATTTTTAATTATATTGCAAACCATAAAGATCTAAATAAACTTAAAATCAATAGCATTAGAATTATTATTTCTGCAGAAAATAAATAATGATTAAAATAAAACAGTTCATTAAATGAACTGTTTTTTTATGCTTTTTTACCGTAACGTCTATTAAATTTATCAACTTGACCAGTTGCTTGTGCGTAAGTCTGTGTCCCTGTATAAAATGGATGTGAATCAGCTGAAACATCAACACTAATAAATGGATATTCCTTTTGATCTAATTCATATATACCTGTTTGTTTTGTTTCAATTGTTGATTCAATTAAATATTGTGTTTTAGTTTGTGCATCTTCAAAAATTACTAATCTTGTATTTGGATGTAATTCTTTTTTCATTATAATCTACCCTTTCAATCTTAAATCCTTACATATTGTATATAATAATTAAAGATTTGTCAATTATTTTAGACCGGTAAATTACTTTATCGTAGATCTTTTCTTAAAACAGCAAATGATTGAACTATTTTAAACCCAGATCCTAAATATATATTTCTCGCTGGGTTTGTTGATCCTGTAAATAAAGTCATAAATTTAGCTCCATTATTTTTGGATTGTAAAATTAGTTCGTTAAATAATGATCTACCTAAACCCATACCCTGTGTTTTAGGGTGAACACCAATTCCAGCAAAATATCCACGTCCTGATTTCTCTGTTGTAAGTGGGCCAGTCCAACCTAAAATTTCGCCCTCTTTTTCAACAATTAGCATTGGTAATGGTTTCTCTTTAGCTAGGTTATTAGAAACAGTTCTACCCCAACTTGGATTATTAAGAGCTTTAAATAATTCATCAAAACCATAATGTTTGTTTTTATCATAAAAAGTAATGTTAAATCCTTTTTTTGAATTTTCTATATTTCTTTTTATTATTTTTTCATCTAATTCAAAGTTTTCAATGTTTTGATAAAATGCATCTTGTTGATCGCCACCAATAACATAGCCATTATTAATTAAGAAAAAATACCATGTGCTATTAAAGGCTACTGCAGGTGTTCCCGGATGATTACTGTTTTTAGTCCCCGGAACAATCCATTCAAGTTTGATTGGATTTAAAAATAATTGTCTTATAAAGGTTTTACCACTGTCAAGTAAGTAGTTTTCTAATTCTTTTAACAAAAGACTTCCTAAACCTTGATTTTGATATGATTCATCAATAACAATGCAAGTAATAAAACCTGGAGTCTGATTATTATTATCAGTATAAACAGCATTACCAAACCCAATAATTTTACCTTCTTTTATAATAACTTTACAACCTTCATATTTAAAGTAAGGATTATTAATAAAGTTATTAATGAATGATTCTTCAGTGTAGCTTTTGAAAATTTCATCTTTAGTTGTTTTATTCCATAATTTAACTACTTCTTTAATCATTTTTTCATCAAATTGTTTTATCATCATAGTTTTCTAACTACTTTCTTTTGATATTCAAAAACGCCAAATGCTTGTGCGTATTTAGTTCTTGCAAGTGCTCCTCTAACTTGAGAAAGGTGTGTATAATAATCATAATATTTAAATGATGGACTGTTCATAATAAACCAATGTTTTTTCATTGCTTGAGTCCATAAATTATAACCATCTTCACTACAATCAATGTACATATAAGGTTTAAAATCATCCATGTCTTCCCAGTTCTCAGAGAAGTATACTGGTGCAAAATGTCTTTTCCCTTCTAATTTGTCTTCCATATCAATTCCCGCATAAAAAGATGCATCTAAAACAATTTGAGCACATTTTTTATGATCAACATGCATTGAATTAACCCAGTGGGTGAAAATCATTGTTGGTTGGTATTTTCTAATAATATTAGCTACTTCTAAACGAATGTTTTTATCATCAGGAAGTTCGCCATCAACATGATCTAGTACAATTGCCTCACCATTTAATAAATTTGCAAATTCCTTTGCTTCACTAACTTTTTGCTTGCGGTACTCTTTAACTGTTAAACTAGGTGGATTACCACGTTCACCAGCCGTTAGAGCTACTGTTATTATTTTATTACCCTTTAATGCTTCGCTTGCTAAAACTAAACCTGCCGTTAATTCTGCGTCACCAATATGGGCGCCAATTGCCATAAATACTTTACTCATATTTTTTATCCTTTCATTTAATAATATGATGTTTATATCTATTATAAAAATTTGTATAAGTTATTTTTTTAATTTCTTCTTCAGATAAGCCAATACCTCGCATCTTATCTAATAAAACATTTAAATGTTTAACGTTAGGAATTTCTTCTGTGTTTTTATTTGGACCAGAAAAGTAGTCCATAAAATCAAAACCAAAACCAACATTATCAATACCCATTATGTCAATTGCGATTTTTAAATGCTCCATAAACATATCAATGGTTCTATTTTCCATTTCTTTATGGATGAATGCTCCGGCTAAAGTAAGCCCTAGTAATGCATCAATCTCTTTCAGTGCCTTTAATTGTTTTAAATCTAAATTTCTTGGATGATCACAGAGCGATCTAATGTTACTATGCGAAACTATAATATTTTTGTTTGTATAATTAATAACATCATAAAATGATTTTTCGTTTAAGTGCGATAAATCAATTATCATATCTTTTTCAATCATAAAATCTAATATTTGATAACCTTTTTTTGTTACACCTCTATTTGGATCGCCAAAAACACCAGTTGCATAGTCATTTTCTTCATTCCAAGTTAACATTGCATGTCTAAATCCTAGCTCATAGATTTTTTCGAATTCTTCTAATGATTTTAAATTTCTTAAACTTTCTAAACCTAAAATAATATTTAAGTTTTCTATTTTAGAAAAAGCAATGTTTTCAAGACTTAACTTTAAAGCTTCTAACAAATCAAATTCATTAGGTGAATAAAGTGTCCATATTCCACCTTTTGCTAAACTTTGGTTTAATTGTTTTAAATGATATTCTAAAAAACGATTATTTCCCCCTTCTTTACTATGTATATATACATCATATAAAATGTCTGTATGCATATCAAAAAAATTCATTTTTACACGTCCTCTCATAATGAAATTATAGCATTATTAATAGTGCTTTTTTTTACAATTTTGAATTAAATATTCATTTGATTCAAAAAAAAGACTATAAAATTATAGTCTCTTAAAAATATATTATTCTTCGAAATATTCACTTAACGTATTTAATAATTCTCTAGCTTCATCTCTAGACAAGGAAATACCTTTATAATATTCATTTCTATCGTTGTTAAACACTCTTATATCTATTACAGTTTCTGGATTGGTACTTCTTTTCCAAACAACTTCTGCAACACGTTTAGAGTAATTTGTCCCCATGTTAATATCTCTAATAACTTTTTTGACTATACGATAGTCATCTTCGAAAACAACTTCATTTTCTAAAACTAAATCAACAAAATCATCTTTATCCATTGTATTTCCTCCATTTAATTATTTTTTTTAACCTTGTAACGTATTTAT
>DUUA01000003.1 GCA_012841765.1 Acholeplasmataceae bacterium | reverse complement strand
TATGTAGAGGACAACAAACATGATGCTCTTGTGTTTAAAAATTTAGTTAAAGATATTCGCTCATCTTTAGAAGAAAAATATTCTAAAAAAGAGATTAAAGATGTAATTGATATGTTTTTAAAAATTGAAAATGATAGTTCTTTTTGGAGGTTAACTTTGGATAGTATTGCTATATTTGCTACCTTAGATGAATGTATTATTTACAATTTAAAAAAACCAATAACAACATTAGCTGTAGTAGCCGATAGTTTTCACATTAAACCTTTAATAAAGTATTTTCAGTTTCAACAAAAATACCAGCTTTTAAATATAGATGGTAAATCATTTCAAATTTTTGAAGGTGATGGATATAATTTAGAAAATGTTGAATTAGATAATAGTATTCCTAAAACTATGGAAGAAATATTAGGATTAGATTATACAGATTCTTATTTAACTAGGGGTTCATACAGTGGAGTAACTAAATCAGTATTTCACGGACATGGAGGGAGAAAAGAAGAAGCTGAAATTGATTTAGAAAAATTTTTTAGACAAGTAGATTCTATAGTATATGAAAACATTTCAAAACTTTCAAAATTACCTATGATACTTTTAGCACCTTCGATATATCATTCATTATTTTTGGAAATTTCTAATAATGTTTATTTAGAAAAAAATCCAATTTCTGGAACATTTGAATCATTAGGTCAAGCACAAATTAAAAAACATATTGAATCTCATATAAGAGAATTATTTAATATTAAAATAAATAAATTAATAGAACAATATAATCAGCTTCGATCTAGCGAAAAAAGTTCTGATCAACTTATTGAAATTGTTTCTGCTGCAGTGGATGGGCGAATTGAAGTGATTTTTATTCAAGAAAATAAGATAATACCGGGTAAGATTGATTTAATTACTAAGAAGATCAAATCAAAAGATTTAGCACATCCAGAAGTAGATGATATTTTGGACGACTTAGCTCAAATTACTTTAGAAAAAAGCGGACAGGTTTTTATTTTAAAGAAAGAAGATATGCCAACTGAATCTGGAGTTGCAGCAATTTATAGGTATTAAAATAAAAAATTAATTGTTGCAGATTTGCAGTTTTTATTAATAAAAATATATTTAGTTTTACTTTTTGTTAATAATTATAGGAGAAAGATGTTTAAAGTAAAATACTAATATGCCTAATAATTGACTTGATTATTTTAGCTATGTTATAATTAAGTATACTAAAATAACGATTAATGTGATTAATCACAAGAAAGGATGGTGTATATGTTTATACTACTATGGCTATTGTTCGGTGGATTAATAGGCTGGGTTGCTAGCCTGCTAACAAATAACAATCAAAGAATGGGAATAATTGCTAATATTGTAATTGGTCTTATTGGCTCTCTTATTGGTGGTTTAATTACTAGTTGGGCCGGATGGGGCGGAATTAATGTATTTACTTGGCAAGGAACTTTGTTTTCAATCTTAGGAGCTTTTATTCTGTTAACAATTATTAATTTATTAACTAGAAGACGTGTTTAACGACGCAATATAAAATTAATAGAAAGGATGACATTATGAAAATAAAAAATGGAAAGTTTTCCCCATTTATTGCTTTATTATTAGGAATTGTTGCATCAGCTATGGTTTTGCTACCAGCTTTAAAATTTGCTGATAGTGATACAACATATACAGGGATAAAAATCATTGGAGGGTTTGAAATTTTTGATATCGGACCAATTGCTGATGGAAAGGTTCCATTTTGTTTCTTAGCTTTACTAGCATTTTCGCTACCATTAATAGGAGGAATTATTGGCGTTTTATCACCAAAAGGGTTTTATGTTTCAACTGTATTATTTGTATTAGCTGCTTTATTGCTTTTCTTATTACCAGTATATGTTCGTGTGAACGTTACAACTTTCATGGGTGGGACAACTGAATGGGATCCTGATTGGGTATTACAAATTGGTGCTATATTAGCTGGTAGCTTTAGTGTTCTTGCTGGCCTTATTAGTTTATTAGGATTTACTAGAGAAACGTAAGAGAATATTTAAGTTAATTTGATATTATATAATTTAATAAAATTAAAATGAAGCTACAATTTAATGTAGCTTCATTGTTATTTTGATATAAGTTCTTCTGACGTTTAAGTAAAATTTAAATAAACATCAACTATAAAATCTTCAAATTACTATAATGGAATCATCAATAAAAGATTTTAGATCCAAAGCTTTAATTCTCCAATGTTTTCCGATTTTAGCAGCAATCAAGGCCCCTGAATTTATATAATTATAAACAGTTCGTTTAGTAACTTTTAAAATAGTAGCAACTTCTTCTATAGTATAAAGTAATAAATC
>DUUA01000153.1 GCA_012841765.1 Acholeplasmataceae bacterium | reverse complement strand
CATTTTTTTTATTGCAAACATATTAATTTAATTTATTTTTAATATTTTATATTAAAAAAGGCCACCATAATATTAATGGCGCCTTACTTTTTATTCTTTAGAATAGTAGAGAAAAACGATTTTTTATCTTTTTGCAGTTCAATTATTTCTCCTGCTTCTATGATTTCGTTATTTTTAAAAATAACTATTTTATCACAATTCTTTATTACTTCAGCATCGTTTGTAATAAATATAAAGATTCTATTTTTAAGTTTTAATAATTCTTTTATTAAATCATATTTCGTTTCATTATTTTTAATATCACTATCATCAATTAAGATAATTTTACCATCACGATATAAGGCACTAGCCCAAATTATTCTTAATCTTTCATCTTCGCTAAGATCAATTTGTTCGTCAATAATCGTACTCTCTTTATTTTCAAATCGAGAAATGGTTTCCTTTAATAAACATTTATTTAAAACATCATTATATTGATATTCATCAAATTCAAAAGGGTAAATTATATTTTCTTTAATACTATTTTTAGTTAATTTACTATCAGGAATGATTTCACTAATTAATTCTCTTAAATATTTAGTATCAATTCGATTAAAATCACAATCATTAATACTAATTGACCCATATTGAGGTTTTTCAAGTTTATTAAGCAAATTAGCTAAAACATCATTAATACTATCTGGTTCAACATATAAAGCGATTTTTTGATTTTTCTTAACTTCAAAACTGACATTAGAAAAATTAGCTTTGTTAGATGAATAAGAAACATTATCGAATGACAAAATCCTAACATCATCAAAATGGTCTACTTGTCCTTCTTTGATTTCACTTCTAATCAATAGAAACTGGTCTATTTCTTCTAATTGAGTACTTATTTGTAAAGGTGATAAATGGCAACTTGTTATTTTATTGAAAGAAGCATAAGCAGTAGGAGTTAATAATACAAATAATAAAATATCTCTTACCTCTGTGTTTCTGATTCCTAGTGACCAATTTTCTTGATTATTCATCAAAATAATTCCTAAAGAAATAAAAATAACCATTAAAACAGCGCTAAGTAATGCTCTAGTGCTTTTATTGCTTAAAAAATTTAAAATTTCATTTTTTATATGGCTTTTTGAATATCTTTTTAAATCATCGCTAAAAATATTTTCTTCTTTTTGAATTCCATTTTTAATTTTTATATTTTTAATATTTCCAATTTTTTTTGATATTTCATTAATTCTTTCTTTTTCCGTTTGCATTTTTTTATCATAAAATTTATCTGAAAATTTTACAAATGCTTTTAAAATCATATAGATAATTGGTAATGATGCTAGCAAGATTGCTGCAAAAATCGGATGAACACTAAAAGCAGCAATAAAAATTGCAATAGTAACTAATATCTCATTAATAAAAACTAAGATATTGTTTTCCATATATCCCAATGTGATTTTTCTAGTATTTATAATAATATTCTTAGTAAGGTATGCATCATCTAGTTTTTCTAATTCTCGAAAATCTCCATTTAAAGCAGTTTTATAAAGAACATTTTGTAATTGACTGTTTACTTTATTACATAATTTAACATTAGTTTTCACTCTTAAATTATCAAAAATAAAAAACAAAAATGCAGATAAGGCAAATAAGACAAGCCAAATACTACTTGCTTTTAAAGTTTCAGCATTTTCTAATAATTTCCAGCCTATTAAAGGAAAACCAACTAAAAACAATGTTGAAAAAAGCATATAAACAGCTAACCTAACTACTAGGCCTTTGTTATTTTTTAATGTATTAAAAATTATATCTTTAGTTCTCATTTTCCCACCTATATTATGATTATTTTACACTATCATTTGTTAAATGTCAAAAGAATAACAAATTATGTAGTTTATAAAGATTTAATTATAGTCTTATATCTTGCAAAATATGCCTATTTAGAATATAATTTATTAAAGAGGTGCAATTTATGAAGACATGTGTATATCCAGGATCTTTTGATCCAGTCTCAAATGGACATTTAAATATAATTGAAAGAATAGCCAAAGCATTTGATGAAGTTTATGTTTTAATATCATTAAATCCTAATAAAAAATATACATTTACAGATGATGAAAGATTATGGATGATGAAAAAAGTAACTTCTCATCTTAAAAATGTTTATTGTGAATTAAGTGACCAATTAATGATTAATTATGCTAGAGAAAAAAATGCTAAAATAATTATAAGAGGTCTTAGAAATATTTCTGATTATGATTATGAAATGACAAGGTTTCAATTTAATAGATCTATCGATAGTGAAATTGATACTTTTACTTTGTTTCCTACAATGAATAATTTATTCTTATCAAGTTCAACAATTAAAGAATTAATTATTTTTGATGCTGATGTATCAGCTTATTTACCTAAAGAAATATTAGATTTTATTGTGAAAAAAATTAAAGAAAGAAAATAAAAAGTTAACTTCAAGTTAACTTTTTTTATTTTAAATGTTTGGCAAGCCCGCCTAAACTAGTTTCTCGGTAATTAACATGCATATCGGCTCCTGTTTCTTTTAAAGATTCGATAACCATATCTAAAGTAACCAAATGTTCTCCGGCACCAACTAAAGCATAATTAGCTGAATCAATTGCTCGCATTGCGGAAATAGCATTCCTTTCAATACATGGTATTTGCACATAACCCAAAATCGGATCACAAGTCATTCCTAAATGGTGTTCTAAAGCTATTTCTGCTGCGTATTCTATTTGATTATTAGTTCCACCTTTTAAATGTGCAAGAGCAGCAGCTGCCATTGCACATGCTGTACCAACTTCTCCTTGACAGCCTACTTCTGCACCAGAAATAGATGCATTAGTTTTAACTAAATTTCCAATTAAACCACCAACTATAGTAGCATCAACTATTTGTTCAAAAGTGTATTTTTTTTCATCGTAAAAGGATTTTAATACTCCTGGCATAACTCCACTAGAACCGCATGTTGGAGCAATAACAATATTTCCTCCACTAGCATTTTCTTCAGAAACTGCAAGTGCATTTGCAAAAACTAAAGAAGAAAATAAATTATTTTTTAAATAGTTTTCATAATATTTTTTAGCTTTCCTTCTAACTTGTAATTTCCCAGGTAAAACTTCAGTTTTTATTAAGCCTTCTTCTACTGTAGCAAACATTTGTGTGACAATATTATTCATATATTCTCTGAAACCAATTTCTTCATTTTTAATTGCATATTCAAGTAAAGAAATTTTATTAATTTTACAATAATTTAATATTTCATCCATTGATGTTTCCTGATAAATATTTAATAAAGTAAAATTTCTTTTTTCATCTAATTCTTTTAAAGCGCCTCCACCAACGGAAAAAACAAGCCATTCATTAATTATTTCATCATTTAAATAAGCAAAAAACTTCATGCCATTAGCATGATAAGTATAAATAATTTCTGAATGGAACTCAACAACTGTGTTTTCTCCCAAAACAGCTTTTAAGGCTACATCAGTTAGATGACCTTTTCCAGTAAAAGCAAGAGAACCATAAAGTTCAACCTTAAACTTACTAGCTTTTTTATTTCTATCCAAAAACATTTCGGCAGCTTTAGCTGGTCCCATTGTATGTGAACTAGAAGGGCCCCTACCTATTTTAAATAATTCTTTTAATGTTTCCATATAATCACCTTTTTTAATTATAACATATACTTAAATAAATAAATATAAGATAATCTTTTTACTTGAACTTTATATGTTTTTATATTAGAATAACAAAGGAATGGAGAATTTTATGAAAAAAATAATTGGTATTACTCCACGTTTAGTGACGGTCGAAAACGTGGAAAAAGAATTTGTAAACCGTAGATATATTAACCCCCTTTTAGAAAGAGGATTCCAAGTATTAATGCTTACTTTAGATAATAAAGACACTGAAGATTTATTAGAACTATGTGACGCTTTCTTAATTACTGGAGGTTCTGATATTAATCCGAAATATTTTGGAGAAGAAAATAATGGCCAATCAAAAAATGTCAACTCTTCTTTAGATGTCTTAGATAAACAAGTTGTAGAACATGCTACTAAAACTAAAAAACCGCTTTTGGGAATATGTAGAGGCCATCAAGCAATTAATATATTCTCAGGTGGAACTTTATTCCAAAACATTGGTGATAAACATAATAGTGTTTCCAAAGATCATGAAGTTACAACTATTCCTAATAGATTATTAAAATTTAATAAGGAAATTAAAACAAATAGTTATCATCATCAAGCAGTTAAAAAAATTGCTCCTGGTTTTATTGAAATTGCTACTCATTTGGATGGCACTAATGAAGCTATAATCCATGAAAAACTTCCAATCATTGGAATACAATGGCATCCTGAAATACATTCTGATAGTGAAGTTAGTAAAATTATATTTGATAGTTTTAAAGATTTAATTAATAACAAATAAAAAAATGTCAGTTCTAAACTGACATTTTTATTTATATATCTAATTTCATATAAGTAACATTAGGATTCTTTTCCGCTTGTTCTTCGCTTTGAATTTGAGCAACTCTAGTACTGGCTGCTGCCGCTATGGCTCCAACTACATCATCTAAGAAAGTATGGCAACTAGACGAACCTTTTTTTCCATATTCGTTTAGTTCTTTAACAATACCCGGCTTATTTACATCAATATCGCCAAAATTTGTTTGACCAATAACTCCATAGTTTGCTGCAATGTTTAGTCCAAGAATTTCATCAATCCCAAACATGCCTAAATCTGCTTCCATAATTTCTTGTATCGGAGATGAAAACATCTTTTTTTCAGTAAGAATATCGATATCAATACTTAATTGAACGATATGAAAAATATCCCGATAAGTTAAAATCTTTTCAACACTTTCAATACATGTTATCATTGAAATATCCTTATTATATTTTGATTGTTGAAAAAAAGCTATTTTTGCAATATCTTCTATCTCTACTCCTCTTGATCTCAATTTATCACGATTTAGTTTAAACATTTCTTCTCTTGAAAAAATCAATTTTTTAACCATTTTATTCTCCTATTATTTCATTTGTGATAAAAATATCTTTACCATTGCCATTAAGGAAATCTTTTATACTCATTTTTCTTTTTGATTCGGGTTGGATTTCTAAAATAGAAATACTACTATTATTTCCACATGCTATAATTAAGCCATTTTTACCTACTGACAATATTGTACCATTTTTAACATT
>DUUA01000152.1 GCA_012841765.1 Acholeplasmataceae bacterium | reverse complement strand
TTTTCTCTTTATTTATATAAAACATGTTATAATAATGTTAATAAGGTGTTAAAGGAGTTATTCAGATGACTTATGCAAAAAGAATTAAAAAACTAAGAGAAGTTCTGTTAATTACGCAACAAGAGTTAGCAGATCTTTTGAATGTTTCTGTAGTAACTGTTAATAGGTGGGAAAATAGTAAATTTAAACCAACTATGAAAGAACAAAGAAAACTTGTAAAATTATTTATAGAGAATAAAATAGGAGAATAGAAAATGAATAAACAACAATTAGCTTCAAAAATTTGGGAATCAGCGAATAAAATGAGATCAAAAATTGATGCTGGAGAGTATAAAGATTATATTCTTGGCTTCATGTTTTATAAGTTTTTATCTGATAAAGAATTAAGATTTATAAGAGAAAAAGGATATAGTGATGAAGATATTAAGAAATTAGATGAAACGGATATAGAATCTGTAAAATTCATTCAAAATAATGTTGGCTATTTTATTTCGTATAAAGATCTTTTTTCAACATGGATTGAAAAAGGAACTGATTTTGATGTAAGTGATGTCAGGGATGCTTTGAGTGCTTTTGGAAGATTAATTAATAGAACACATAAGAAAGTCTTTAACCGGATATTTAATACATTAGAGACAGGATTGAATCGGCTTGGAGGTTCAGCAGCTGAACAAACAAAGGCAGTTAGAGATTTAATTCAGCTTTTAAACATTATTCCAATGGATGGAAGACAAGATTACGACATACTTGGTTTCATATATGAATATTTAATTAGTAATTTTGCGGTTAATGCTGGTAAAAAAGCAGGAGAATTCTATACACCACATGAAGTATCAATTTTAATGTCTGAAATAGTGGCAGATCATTTAAAACATAAAGAGGAAATTAAAATCTATGACCCAACTAGTGGGTCTGGATCATTATTAATTAATATTGGGCATTCAATTGCTAAACATATGAGTAATAAGAATAATATAAAATATTATGCTCAAGAATTAAAAGAAAATACTTATAACCTTACAAGAATGAATTTAGTTATGAGAGGGATTTTACCAGATAATATTGTAGCAAGAAATGCAGATACTTTAGAAAGTGACTGGCCATATTTTGATGAATCAGATCCGCAAGGCACATATGATCCCTTGTATGTTGATGCGGTTGTTTCTAATCCACCTTACTCACAAAAGTGGGATAGGGATAATAAAGAATCAGATCCTAGATATGCTGAGTTTGGTTTAGCACCAAAATCAAAAGCAGATTATGCTTTTTTATTACATGATTTATTTCATGTGAAACCAGATGGTATTATGACCATTGTTCTTCCACATGGTGTGTTATTTAGGGGTGGCGAGGAAGGTCAAATTAGAAAAAATTTAATTGAAAAGAATCATATAGATACAATTATTGGCTTACCCGCTAATATTTTCTTTGGTACAGGGATTCCTACTATTATTATGGTATTAAAGAAAGAAAGCAAAAAAACTAATGATATTTTGGTGATTGATGCATCGAAAGGCTTTATAAAAGTAGGAAGTAAAAATCAATTAAGAGCATCGGATATTAAGAAAATTTCTGATGTAGTTATTCATAGAGAATCTATA
The DNA here is from genome assembly GCA_012841765.1 of Acholeplasmataceae bacterium. Next base: position 1,464 of record DUUA01000152.1, on the reverse strand, counting down.
GATAAATTTTCAAGGGTTGTTAGTATTGATGAGATTCGCAAAAATGATTATAATTTAAATATTCCAAGATATGTTGATTCTTCAGAAGCTAGCGAAACATGGGACATTTACTCACTGATGTTTGGAGGCATTCCAAAATCAGAAGTAAAAAGTCTTGAAAAATATTGGAAAGTTTTTCCAAGTTTAAAAGAAGAGTTATTTGATGATATTAATGAACGATATGTTTCTTTAAAGCACGAAGATACTAAAGCAATTATTATTAATAATCAAGATGTTATTTTATATCTATCTAATTTTAGCAATGAATTTTCAGATTTTAATAAATTTATGAAAAAAAGACTTTTAGACAATATGATGGTGCTTAATATTCCACAAGAACAAGAAGAAATTAGTTTTGAGATTTTTAATAGATTAAAATCATTTAATTTACTTGATAAATATAAAGCATATCAAGCACTTGAAGATGAATGGGTTAAAACATCGATTGATTTAGAAATTATTCAGTATGAAGGATTTGATTCTGTAAAAAAAGTAGATCCTAACATGATTATAAAAAAACGAGGAAATCAAGAAGAAGAAGTTCAAGATGGATGGGTAGGTAGAGTAATTCCTTTTGAAATTGTGCAAAAAACATTTTTAAAAAATGAATTAGCAAGTCTTACATCTAAAGAAAATAGGATAACAGATATTCTATCTGAACATCAAGAATTAATAGATTCATTGACAGAAGAAGAAAAAGAACAAGCATTCAATGATAATGGGGATTCTTTTGATATAAAGAAAGTAAAAGAATTAATAAAAGAATTAGATGATGATTCATCAGATGATGAATCATTCAAATCAAAATTGCTTCAATATACGGATTTAGTAAATGAAGAAAAAGTATTAAAAAAAGGAATAAAAACTGAAATAGCTAATTTACATAATAAAACAAAAGATACAATTGAATCTTTAACAAATGATGATGCTATTAAATTATTAAATAATAAATGGATACAACCTTTACATGATTCAATTATTAAATTGTCAGAAGAAATTATTAGTGACATTACAACTAAAATAAATTTACTAAAAGAAAAGTATCATGTTACTTTTTCTGATATTGCTGAAGAAATACAAGAAAATCAAAAGACATTAATATCGTTGATAGATGAACTAGAAGGTGATGATTTTGATATGAAAGGTCTTAGTGAATTAAAATCACTATTAAATGGTGATTAAAATGGGAAAAAATACTCAAATACCAAGTTTAAGATTCAAAGGATTTACTGATACTTGGGAACAGTGTAACTTAGGGATGATATCATCGATACTGAAAGGACAACAGCTAGGAAAATCATCAATGGTAGATTCTGGGTCTTGTTATGTTTTAAATGGTGGTGTTAATCTATCGGGTTATACCGAGAACTGGAATGTTGCAGAAGATACAATTTCTATTTCAGAAGGCGGGAATTCATGTGGTTT
>DUUA01000151.1 GCA_012841765.1 Acholeplasmataceae bacterium | reverse complement strand
GAAACCATTCAATTAAAGAATCCATTAAAAGATTTAAATAATCTTAATGGAAAACTACATAATTTAGAAAATAAGGGCCATTCTCTTTATACCACAAAAAAGGCTTGATACTTTTGTATCAAGCCTATACTTCTTATATGTGTAAAACTACTTACTTTAATACAATTATGTACATATAAAAATTTACCGTCCCTAATAGTATTACAACACATTTACCAAAACCTATCTCAATTTTAATAATTTAAACATATAATCTTATTAATTTAACAGTTATTCTTTGGAACAAAAAACAAGATACTTATTTTAATACACTAAATACTTTGTATATTAAATCTATTATCTCATCTACTGTTCCATTGATGTGAAGACTTTGTAAATTTAAGGAGTCATTGTCAAGATTTGATTTAAATAACATTATGTCTTTTTTCATATAATCTGTACATTCTACCCTTTGTGTAGTATTAAAATTCTGTGCCAGTCTAAAAACATCATTTTTATGTTTTCTGATGTCTTCGCTTTTTACATCAACCTTTCCTAATTCTTTTTTCTTTTTTAAATCATTGTATGCTCGTATCTTTAATATAACTAAGCATTCCATTGTTGCTATTTTTATACCATTTTGCATAACACTATTATCTTTAACAAATTGGTAATATTGGTCATCTAGAATTAAAGCTGATAAACTTGATATTTCCTCAGATATAGTTAGTTTAGTTGCCTTCATTAAATCAATTTCATTAAATATGGTTGGTTTTCTTGATAATATCTCTATCATTTTTGGAAACTCTTCACTATTTGGATTTTGAAACCGATAAAACTGTGATTTCCCATTTGCAATCTTTGTTTCATAACCACCAAATCTTATATAGTCCATAAATTTATTAACGAACTTTTTATCAAGTAATTCAATTACAAATACAAGATCTAAATCTTTTGTACCTTTATTCCTACTTTGCCCAATAGATTCAAGTGATAGAATAGTCGCAGAACCACCAATTAATATAAACTTATCAGTATCATTTTTAAAATAATTTTTGAAATGTTCTAATCCTTGTATCATTTAAATTACCTCCAATATTTTGAAATATACTCTTCATAATCTTTTTGAACTCTTTCATCATAATCATTCTTCAAAGATAAATACAATATAAAAGGATTTATTTCGTTATTTGCTGTCTTAACTATTTTTGATTTCCACACTTGCAACTTAACAGCATTTTCATGACCTTCAAATGCTTGTTTCACATTATCTTTAATGTCTTTATACTGTCTGTTTTCTATGGCATATACTTCTTCATTGGTAACAATCATTCCTTTTTTCGATAGTGCAAAGTGCCCTGATTCAACTAGCTGTATATTTTGACTAAAGAGAGAATTCTTATCAACATATTTTTCATCAATTATTGGAGACTTTAAAAAAGGCTTTGCCTTTTCCCAAATTGCCTCTTTATCATCTAGCATAATGACACGATGTCCTAAAGGTTTTTCTATTATCAATATTTTTTTATTTTCAAGTTCCTTAACGGCTCTATAAACTTCATATTCTTTCTCGTCTAAAATATCACTCAAACCTTTTTGATATACATCGACCTTATCCAATACCAACAACTTAAATAGAATATTTTGTGCTCCCACAGAAAGTTTACTATTTGGTTTAACCGGCTTATGATTATAGTTTTCATTAATCATAATGAACAACTCGGGTATGTAAAACTGATTATCACCTATAATATATCCTAAACCATAATTTGTTAGAGACATCTTATTTTGAATACTAAGTTTATCAAAATAGAATACTACATGGTTATTGCTGCTTTCCTTAATTAGATTTTTGACATAATCAAATTCAATAACATTAAAATTTGTTCCATTATATTTTGCAATAACAAAAGGTAAATTATTTATGTCAACACATAAGAATGAGAATAATTTCTTTATTCTGAAACTTAAATTAGTATCGACGAAATCATTTTCTTTTATTTGAACTTTAAAATAACTTCTTAAAAAATCGATATATTTCTCATTTTTCATCTCATATATCCTCCTTCAATCATATTTTAGCATATTTATATTTGCTTAGCAATAGTTTTGCTAAAAGAATATATTTTTGCTAATTGTCTTGAAATAACAGGATAAATATTATTATTTAAGAAAAATTGTTAAATTATTATGTAATCGTTTAAAACGTAAGCGAATCGTTAAAAAGTTAGTTATTCTAAAACAAAGGAAACCAGTATTGGCATTCACTAAAACCATCAAAAAATATCATCACAGAAATTTTAGAATTAGTCGAAAAGGAAAATTAGTCTCTTTCCATAAAGGGCTAATGCTTATGTATCAAGCCTATACTTCTTATATGTTCTTCATGATCTATTTTGATACAATTATTCTATTTTCATATTTCATAATTTTTTACCTCTTTCGTTGCTTATGTGCATATTTTATATTTTATTGTCACAGTTGTAACAATATAATTAAATTAAGACATAAAAAAATAAGCTTGAAAAATCAAGCTTATTAATTATATATTCTTTTTATTTTTTTCCTAAATAAATTCTATGAAGATTATGAATCTTAGCAATTCTATCTCTAGCAAAGAATTTTGCTGCTTCTTGAGTAGGAATATTTTGTTCTGTTGAAATCTTAAAAATGTCTAATAATCTATCATAAATCTTTTCAACATCTTTAATAACTTTCGCTTTATTATAATCATGCTCTGATGGAGCTACATTAATAACACCACCAGCATTAATAACAAAATCTGGTGCATAAACTATATCTCTATCCATTAGCATTTTTCCATGTTTTTTAATATCTTTTAAAATATTATTTGCTGTACCAGCAATAACTTTTGCTTTCAAAGTTGGAATTGTTTCATCATCTAAGATAGCTCCCATTGCACAAGGAACAAAAACATCAACATCTAAGCTATATATTTCTTCAGGCTTTACAAAGATTGCATCTTTGTAATTTGCCTTAATTTTTTCAATATTGTCTGGATTAATATCTGTATAATATATATTTTTAGCTTTAGCTTTAGTCAAATAATCTACAAGATTGCCTCCAGTTTGTCCAACTCCTTGAACAGCATAAGAATATTTAGAAACATCATCAGTTCCAAATTTATACATTAACCCTGCTCTAATACCATGATAGGCACCAAGCGCAGTAATTGGCGAAGGGTTTCCAGATTTTGATGCAAGTCCAACAACATAATTAGTTTCCATATTAATGTATTCCATATCTTTCATTGTCATATTAACATCTTCTGTTGTAATGTATCTACCATTTAAACTCTCAATATAACGACCATAAGCTCTAAAGAAGCTTTCTGATTTAATTTCATCAGCTTTACCTATAATTACAGTTTTGCCACCACCGAAATTAAGTCCTGCTGCAGAGTTTTTATATGTCATTCCTTTGGCAAGTCTTAAAACATCTAAAACTGCCTCATCTTCAGTAGCGTAATCCCAAATTCTTGTTCCGCCTAAAGCGGGTCCTAATGTTGTGTCATGAATGCATGTTATTGCCTTTAAGCCTGTGTCTTGATCAAAAAAATATATTAACTGTTCAAACCCAAATTTTTGCATATAATCAAATTTCTTAATAATTTTACCTCTTTTCCATAAATATATATTTTATACCTATAGTGTATTATAGCATATTTGAACAAAAAATTAAAATTTAAAGCAAAAAAGCAAAACCATAAGGCTTTGCTTTTGTTTTATAATCTATTAATTAATAACGATTATTTTTTTGTTGATAACAATCTCTGCAATAAACTGGTCTGTCACCAGATGGTTTGAAAGGAACCATAGTTTCTTTCCCACAAGATGCGCAAGTTACTTTATGCATTTCTCTTTGAGAGCTTCCGCCTCTTAATTGTTGTTTCTTTGCTGCTCTACAATCAGGACATCTTTGAGGTTCATTTTGAAAACCTTTTTCTTTGTAAAAATCTTGTTCTCTTTGAGTAAATACGAATTCTTTTCCGCAATCCTTGCATGTTAAATTTTTGTCTGCCATTTTTTCTCCTATTTCTTTTTTTAAGACTTAATTTCATTATATCTTATCCACACTGGGTGACTTTAATACTAACTGATAATCTTAATAATTGTATTATACACCCTATCAATAAATAAAGATAGTAATATATTTAATTATTTTTTATTTTACAACAAATGTGTACCGTCCTGAATTGTGATAAGAAATTACGGCCACAATTTCTCCCTCACTTTGATAGAACTCTAAATAATCAATATAATTAAAAACAATAAATATCGCTTTACCATCAGGAAAAACTGCTCGCAAACGATTGACTGCAAAAGTTAACGGATATTTCCCCGAACTAAAGCTAATCTCATTTCTATTTACAGTATGTAATTCATCTTCATCAAACTCTTGATACCAATGCAAAACAAAACTTTTGATATTTATTATTTCTTCGTGAATTAATTCTGTCCGTGGTTCACGTTCTTCAAACATTTTATTAATAAATGTAATAATTAAAGCCGTTAAACTTATAATGAAAATTATAATAATAATATCTTTTGAAGATACTTTAGGTTTATTTTGTTTTTCCATCATAGTATTATTCCTCATTAATTTTGCATTAATTTTTATTTTCTTTTCTATTATAATATCTTATCACTATTACAGAGCTTTTACAATATATTAAAGGAAAAATGAAAGATCTTGAAAATTACAACTATAATTAATAATTCTTAAGTTTTTATAATATGCAAAATTTCTTTTTCAAAAGCCTCAATAATTCTCTCATTTTCAAAAACTATTGAAACAATTGGGTAATTTGTCTTTTCAACAACAACACAGTTTTCTTTTTGAATATAAAACTCTAAATTTTCATAATTAAATTCATTTGTAACAATTAATTTATAATTGGGGTGTTTCTCAGAAAAATCCTTAGTTTGATTTACATGATCCAAATAATCTTGATATGAATAAACTATATCTTCATCATTAGTGCTTCTTGCTACAATCATTTTTCTAACTTTTAAATTAAATTCTTCTTCACTAAGTATGGACAATATATCTAACATTTGAAAATCTTCAAGAAACAATTTTATAGCACCATTTCTAATTTGGCATCTTTTCTTTATATATAAAAGATAAGATTCAGATAATGTATTTTCTTTTATTAACTTTTCAAAAAGTTTATCTGTCATTGTGAAATTCGGTGGCATATTAATAATTCTTATATAATCTTTTTTCTTCCCACTTCGTGATTCTAAATATTCTTCGTATTCATTCTCATCTTGTTTAAAAAAGATTTGAGCCAAAGGTTTAACAATTTTTAAAAAAGATCTACTTTTTGCTTCATAATATTTTACCTCTTCTTCTATTTTAGTTAATCTAGTCATAATACTATTATCGTCTACTGTTGATTCTCCAATAATAGCTACTAGATTTGTCGCTACTAATAACAAACTACTAGAAACAGTATGAGTTTGTTTTTCAAGGTAGTAAGGTTTTACCATACCACTCATAAATAGTGGCAGCCAAGTATTAATCTCATCAAATATAGCAGAAGTAGATTCATTTAAATAATGAATTTTATAAATTCGGTTTCCTTTTTCAATAGCTATTTGCATATATAATAACCATTTTTTTATAAACATCGTATCATCCCAATAAATATTTAAAGGAAAGTCATTATATACTATAATATCACTTGTTTTATCATTATTAATAACTAGAGCATAAAAATCTAAAATAGCTTGTTTTGTTTCTTCAACACCATAATATCTTCTATTCTTTGGTAAAATAAATTCACTCTTTACTTCACCTAAAAACATCTTATCTTTAACTATCTTTTTTATTTGATATTTATCAATTTCTCTAAGTAAAATATCAAGTGAATTCTTTTTAATCTCATTATTATTAATTAGCCAATTTTTCATTTTTTCAGTAAATAAATCAGGAGCTAAAATTTTTTTATTATAATTTAATAATTCTCTATATATTTTTAAATCCTCATCATTAAAATAATATTTAAGTAAATATTTACAAACACTATCAATAAATTGATCAATAATATATGGTTTTCTTTTGTTATTTCTAATCCTGGAAATATAACTAGGATCAACAACTAAATAATTAGCAATATGATTGTTTTTTACATTTAGTTCTTTTAGTAATAAATCAAAATTATTTGAGAATAATGCTTGTTTTTCTTTTCTTAGCTTTTTTTCTTCTTTAAGAGCATTTTCTAAATGAAGCTTTATATCTTTTGGAAAATCAATTATTTTTTTATCATTAGCTAATTCGATTAAAGCGTTACTAATAGTTTCAATTGATTGTTTATCAATGTTTGTTCCTTTTTTGCCATTTTTTATTCTGCTGATTAAAGAAGGATCAAGATTTGACCTTTTGCTTAGTTCTATATTTGTACAAGATAGATCTTGACAATATTTTGATAATAGTTGTGAAAACTTCATAGTAATTCTTCCTTCTTAGTAAATTTAAACTTATCTTTAATATACACTATTTTTAGTATAAATGATAGTCATTGACAAAAATAGTCAATGACTGATATTTACAATCAATATAAATAAAAATCCAAAATAATTTTTTGTTATTTTGGATTTTTATCTTTTAAAATATACGAAGAAAATATATCTCTACTCTCCCCAAATCCTTCCATAATAGTATTACCATAAAAAGAAATAGTTTTTAAAGGCGGTTTTATATCCATGGCAACAACAAACTTATTAGCGTGAACAAACATCTCTATACTTTCAAAATATGGTTTATTTAATAGGACATAGGAATAATTATTGTGCTTTTTGCAGAATTTTTCTAAAGATTTTAAATGTTCTAAATATTCTTCATATTCATAAAATAGATTTTCATCAAAATAAATTCTGTTTAATGCTAATTTAACTGGAGATTTTTCAAATTCTTCTTTTGTAAGGAAAGGGAAAAATTCAGAAATTTTTCTTATTTTTAATAATAATTCACTATTTTTTTGAAATTTGTTTATCCTCACTAAAATATCATTTTTTATTTTTAAAGATAAATTAGAACGAGCTAATATTTGTGTTAAAATATTGGGCGGAATTGCTAAAAGAGAAGGATGAAACAAAACTCCTAACCAATCTCCATTTTTCAAATTATCAAGTTTAATAGCTTCAAAATAAGATTTTTCATCAAAAAGAAAATTTGTCTTTCCCATTACAGAAGCCATATTTAAAAAACTATGATTTTTCTTTGTATAATAGGAAACAACATCATTCTTATTAGTTCGAAATAATAGTGTTTCACTTGGATTTACACTAGTTTCTCCTGATAATGCACAAATATCATCTGCTGTATATAAAAGAGTTTTTGTAAGGTAATTATTATAATCTTCTATTAAATATGGAAAAGCATGCCCTTTTAAATATATTGGCACCCAAAACTTCATTTCATTAATGAAATGTATTTGGTCATTATTTTTTACATGTATTTTAAAGATTTTATGGCCTTTTTTTATAATTTTATCAATTAAAAAATACCATCTTTTCAGAAATAAATCATTTTGTTTTTTTTCATTTCCACCATAATTATTATAAATGATTATATCAGCTGTACTATCACTTTCCAAAACTTGAATGAAAAAATCCAAAACTGACTTTTCTGCTTCTTCAAGTCCATAGTAGTTTTCTTGATTATTAGTTGCAAAATAATCATTATAATTAAATTCGAAGTCTTTTTCTGATTCAATATAATAATTTAAATTACCAATAAATTCATTTACTGAATCCTTTTTTTCTTGATTAACTTCAAATAAATATAATTTAAGGAACTTAGAAAAATTACCCACCTTAAATTCGTCCAAAGAAACCTTGAACAAACTAGAATAGATTTGAATATGTTCATCTAATAAATAGTAATCTAATAAGTAATTTTCCAATTTAGAAACAAACTTTTCTTTATTTAATAACTCACGTTTACCTTCTCTTATTCTTGATATATAAGATGGGTCTAACTTTAATGCTCGAGCTAATTTACTATTCTTGATATCTAATTTATCTAATAAATCATTTAAACTTCTTATGAAATGTTTATTTGCTAAAAAATCTAACATTTGACAATAAGAAGCAGCAGTTGAAAACTCTTTATATAAATCATCAAAATTAAGTTTAATATTTCCAATTCCACTAATTATAGTAAACCCTTTACAAATAGAAAATATCTCATCACTTGAAAGTGATGATGTTTTTTCTCCATTTCTAATTTTATTTAAAGTAGATGGTGAAATATTTGTTATTTTACTAAATTGATTGTTGTTACATTTTAAATCATTATAGTATTTATTAAATAGTTCAGTAAAAGTCATGGCTTCATCCTTAATTTATTTGCAATTATTACAATGATTATAACATAAATATAGTAATAAATATATTATTCACTCATTTTTCTGTAAAATAATTTGCTATTTATTAAGAAAAATTAAGGGACACTTGACAATTCCACTTGTATAAAGACTGTATTTATTGTATAATTAAATACTAAAAGAAATTTTAATACGATTAGGAGTGATTAAATGAAAAATATTACATATTTATTAGGTATAAACTTAATAGTACTTTTTTCTATAATGAAAGTTAACGCTTCTAATAATAGTTTTCCTCTAGTTTTTGGTAATTTTGCAAGTTTATGGCCATATCTATTAGTAGAATTAATTATTTTTATATTTTTATTTATATTTTTTCAAAAAAGATGTAAAACTTCTAAAACCCAAATAATAGATCTTACTTATGAAGCAAAAAAATCTAATGAGAATTACAAATTATTATTTGAAAATATGATTGTAGCAATTGCAGTAATTCAAGATAATAAAGTAGTTATGGTTAATCAAGAAATGGAAAATCTTTCTGGTTATTCTAAAGAAAATTTGCTTAATCTGCAAATAAAGGATTGTGTTTTATCTGAAGATTTAGAAAAAGTTTTGTCATTTCATAAAAAAATTCTTAAAACAAATGATACTGACAGGACTTGCAATTTTAGAATGAATAGGCAAAATAAAGAAATACGCTACATTCAATCAGAAGTAGTAAAAATCAACTGGAATAAAAAACCTGCTCTACTATCATTACTGTTAGATGTTACAAATCAAAAGAAAGCAGAATTAAAATTTTCTGCAACTGAAGAAAAATTTAGATTAATAACAGAAAATATTTCTGATATTATTTGGGTAATAAATTTAACACAAGATAAAATTAGTTATTTAAGTCCTTCTATGAAAAATCTTACTGGTTATTCAATTGATGAAATGCAAAAAAACAATTTCCAAAAATTAGTTAATTCAGATTATTATAATAATTTAATGGAAATTATTACTAAAAATAAAAAGATAATTGAAAATGTAGATAATTCAAGTTCTCACGACCGATATGAAATGGAAATTAAGCATCGCAATGGTTATGCTACTTGGACTGAAACGGAAATGAAATTTTATAAAAATGAACAAAAAGAAGTAATTGTTATTTGTTCAACAAGAAATATTGATTCAAGAAAAAAAGATGAAGAAAAGATAAATTATTTGCTGAATCATGATTCATTAACAGGGTTTATTAATAGACGTGCATTTGAAAATATTCTAAAAGAATATGATAATCCTTCTAATTATCCTCTTACAATAATTTTTTCAGATATAAATGGTTTAAAACTTACAAATGATATTTTTGGCCACAATGCTGGAGATGAACTAATCAAAAAATCAACTAAAGTCTTAAAATCTTTTGCTAGAGAAAAAGATGTTTTTGCTAGAATTGGTGGCGATGAATTTGTAATTTTAATGGCAAATACTGATTTTGAAAAAGCAAGTTTATTAATAAGTAAAATTAAAGAAGCTTTATCAAAAGAAAACATTTATGCAATTAAATGTAGTTTATCAATGGGCTTTGATGTAAAAACTAGTAACTTGCAAAATATACAAACTATTAAAGAAAATGCTGAAAGTGAAATGTATAAAGAAAAAGCGGCAACTGGCAAAAATATAGATCAGCAAATGCTGCAAAGCATTTTACATGCATTTTACCAAGTTGTACCAAATGAGAAGCTTCACTCTGAATATACTGCTAAAATCTGTGAATTAATTGGCAATAAGCTTAAACTTTCTGGAAATGAACTATATACTTTACGCGAGTCAGGAAGACTACATAATATAGGTAAACTTCCCGAATCTCTCAAAGGTACTAAATTAGACCCTCTTGATAAATCAAAATGTTATCCAGCAGTCAGTTATAGAATTCTTACTTTATTTGACGATACAATGGATATTGCTGATTTTGTTTACCAGCATAAGGAAAACTGGGATGGATCTGGTTATCCTAAAGGTCTTAAGGGCAATGAAATACCTTTAATTTCTCAAATACTTGGTCTTGCAGATCATTATGTATCTTTAATATCAGGACTATATGGTCATATAGTAAGCATTGAAGAAGCTACAAACATTATAAACTCTTTATCTGGTATTAATTATAATCCAGAGATTGTTGAAGCGTTTAATGAATTAATTAAAGATAGCGAATAAAAATCTGTAGAAAAACCTACAGATTTTTTTTATTATTTTTATCTAGTTTAAACAAATATTAGTTATTTCTTTTGACCAATATAAATTAGAATGCTTTCAGAAGACATATTATCTTTATTTGTTATGAATATATCAATCATTGTATAATAATCAGCTTGCACTTTTGTTAAATGATTTTTGTTTAAAGTTATTTGCTGTAATATTAGAATTTGATGAATGAATATCACTACTAAATGTTGATAAATATTCTTGTTGAACAAATAACATTGGAACTTTGCTCGCTACTTCAAAATATTTATCATTTGCAGAATCTAAATTAAACCATAAAGTAATATAAACTATCTTACTTAATTCAGTGCCAGTTAAAAGTTTATGTAAAAACTCATTGAATCATGAGCAGTAAAATCGCTATTAGTTGGAGAATCATATCCCATATTAAATAATACCCTTCTTAATATTATTATATTTCTTATTATTAATAAAACAACATTATTTTAGCATGTCAAATTCTCTCAGTTTTATAAATGATAATATTAAAACATATGCAAATTTATAAATAATACTTAAACTGTATTTTTAAATAAGAAATGCCACTAATAATAGTGGCATTAAATAATATCAAGATGTCTTGCTGTAAATGAAATGCTACATACTTTCAACTTGGTGTGTTGATTTTGCAATATACTTAATAAACGTTGTGTTCAAAATGCTACAAACTTTCAATCTGGTGTGTTCATTTTGCAACAATCCAAATAGTGTCTGTGTTCATTTTGCTACACAATCTAGCAACTAATATTATACTTCTATT
>DUUA01000150.1 GCA_012841765.1 Acholeplasmataceae bacterium | reverse complement strand
TGATGAAATATTATAAACATTATCTAAAATCCAAATAATATAGTTATTTTATATTTTAAAAAGAGGTGTTGATTTTTGGTTCCACTCATAGGTAACAACCTAGATTTATTTGCACAATCATTTTTTATCAATGGTAAGTTTATTACTGATAGTCTTACTGTTGATATTTTATTATTGATTTTTATTGTCTTGCTCTTTATTTTTTCGGCTTTTTTTTCATCAAGCTATGAAGCCTTTAATAATGTTAATACCATTAGATTAAAAAATTATAGTGAAGAAAAAAGGAAAGGCGCACGAAAAGCTTATATTTTATCAGAAAAATTTGACAGTACAACAATTAGTATTTTTATTGGTATTAATTTAACTAAAATTATTATAACTGCTATTATTGTTTATTTATGTTCAGAAATATTTAATACAATGTTTTTAGCGGTATTAATTGGAGTCCTAATTTCATTTATTTTAATAGTATTATTTATTGAAGTAATTCCTAAATCATACGGGAAAAAACATTCTGAAAAAGTAGCACTTAAAAATTCTTATGCTTTATGGATGTTTACTAAATTGTTTTCTCCAATATCTGTGATTTTAAACTCCATTAGAAAATTAATAGTTCAAAGTAAAAAACAAAAATTTGATCAAAACCCTTACGTAACAGGAGAAGAACTAGAATCATTAATTGATGTTATGGAAGATGAAGGGGTAATTGATGAAGATAATGCTGATTTAATACAAAGTGCGATTAACTTAAGTACGAGAACTGTTTACGATATTATGACTCCAAGAGTAGATATTGTTGCAATTGAAATTAGTGATACAATTTCGGAAATAAAAAACATATTTTTTATTAACCAATTTTCACGTATTCCTGTTTATGAAGAAGACAAAGATAATATTTTAGGAATACTGTCAGAAAGAGATTTTTTTACAGCTCTTTTGAAAGAAAATGAAACCGAAAAAATTAATATTAGAAAATTAATTACTAAACCATATTATGTTTCTAAAGCTACAAAAGTTGATGATTTAATTAAAGAAATGCAAGTTATTAAAAAACATTTTGCAATAGTTTCAGATGAATATGGTGGAACTAGTGGTATTGTTACTATGGAAGATGCTCTTGAAGAACTTGTCGGGGAAATATATGATGAGTACGATGAGGAAGATAGTGCTGAGTTAGAAGAATTAGAACATAATCATTATCTTGTTTCAACAGAAATGGATTTAGATGACTTGTTCGATCAACTTAATTTAGGAGATATTCCAAACACTAAATATTCAAGCGTTGGTGGCTTCGTTTATGAATTATGTGATGGATTACCTACTGAAGGACAAGAAATTATTTATGAATCTACATATGAAGATTACAGCTTAGAAAAACCAATGGCAACAACATATGAACTTATATTCGTAATTAAAAAAGTAGAAAATAGAAGAATTAAAAGTATTGATTTAATAATAAGTACAAAAAAAGAAGAGCCGCTTACTTAAAGCGGCTTTCTTTATAGGAGTTTAATATGATAAATAATAACTGGGATAAGTATTTGAAAGAAGAATATGAAAAAACATATTTTAAAAACTTAATTTTATTCATTGAAAATAAATATAATAATG
>DUUA01000149.1 GCA_012841765.1 Acholeplasmataceae bacterium | reverse complement strand
TAGTTGTGGAAACATTAGATGAAAAAAAAGTTATCATTGTTAGAAGTTTTTATGAAAATTTAGAAGAAAAAGAGAAGCCCAAAGTTACTAATCTTGAAAAGCTAGTCGATTTGGAAAATCAGATTTTAGCAATAAAATTTGATGCTTCATTTGAAAAGTTAAAAGTTTGTACTGAACCAGTGGAAATATTGCTTGAACAGCATTATATATTAGTTGATCAATACTTATTATATCCAGCTGGTATAACAAAATATATAAAAAAGTTTGATGAATTAAAAGAAAATATTAACGATATTATTTATGAGGATGTTTGTAATTACTTAGATGAAATGAACCCAACTTATTTAATTGATAAACTTCCTTTTCCAAAAAATATAAAGGATTATGGAATTACGATAAATTATGGATTTTCTAATCCGTTTTTGGTTAATGGAATATTTATTGTTCCGACAGACAAAGATGAAGAAATTGAAATTACAGCAAAATACACTAAAAACGGGAAAGAATATGAATACAAATTTACTAGTATTGTTTTAGATAAAACATATGCGAGTCCGCTAAATGATTTTTTAAGTCAATTTACTTTTCCATTAGAAAATAATTATGAGTCAATTAGTTTAAAAAGTATTTCTACTCCAGAAGCTGAAATAACTTTTAAATCTTTGGATGAAGAAATTTTTACTAATAAAGGAATTCTATTTCGCCCTGATCATGACACTTTTATTACTTTAGCTGTGACAATAACACTTCCAACAGAATCTAGAACTGTAATTTACAAAGTACGAGTTAATGGGAAAATCGCTAATGAACCTCATGAATTAGTGTTTGGAGCTATTGATAATATACCTAATGAAGTTTCATTTGAAGATGAAAAACAAGTTAACATTGCGTTAGAAATGTATTTAAACTTAAATGATGAAGACAAAAAGTTGGTAAGTAATTATAATGAGTTAGTTATAGCAATTGAGAAAATAAATACTTTTAAAGATATCATTTTAGCAAATGAAATTGATCTTCTAATTGAAGGATTACCTGTAGAAGTTACTTTAGAAGATAAAGATCAAATTGATGAAGTTAGAACTGCATATGAAGCTTTAACTGTTACTCAAAAGAAATTTGTGGAAAAACTTTTAGTTTTAGAAGAAAAGGAAGCTAAACTTAAATCATATTCAAAATATGAAGAATTAGAAATTATGATATCATATCTTCCAATGACTATTAGTCTTGAAAATGAAGCATTAATTTTAGAGATACAAGAAGAAATAGTGAAGATATCTAATGAAGAAAAAGAACTTATTAGTAATTATAATAAATATTTAAATTGTTATTATCAATATCAAGAATTGAAAATTAATAACTATGCTAAGTCGTTTATTCCTGAATATTTTATTGATGAGTACTCATTCCCAACAGAAGAACCTTATTTTGGAATTGGTTTAGAATTCATACCATCTAATCAAGATTTACTTTCTGATGGATATGTTTGGCATCAAGCTGAAGAAATGCCAGTGGATATTTTGGTTAAATACGAGATTAACGGAGAAGATAAAGAAAAGAAATTTTCTGCTCATGTTTTATCACAAAAATATGCTTATGCTGCTTTAGACTTTACAGATCAGTTTAAACAACCCCTAGCTAGAAACTATGAAGATATTTCTTATGTAAGTGCGACATATCCAGAAGCGGTTATTGGGTTTGATTCTTTAAATAAAGATGTGTTTACAAACGAGGGTATATTAATTAGACCTGGTCAAGATACAATAATTACTTTTAGAGTTAGTGTCGGTTTCCCTGGATTAAAAATTAAAGTAGTAGATATAAACCTTAAGGTTAGAGGGCTTCTTATTAATGAAATTGCTGAATTTGCTGAAAAGAAATATTTAGAAGTATTGGGAAATAAAGGAACAATTAATTCTGACTTAGAGTTACCATCAGAAGATTTATTTTATAATTTAAATTTAGAGTGGACTAGTGGTGATGAATCAATTATAACTAGTGATGGTAAATATATTAATCCTGGATTTGAAGCAATGCAAACAACTATGTATTTGCGCTTAATTGATAAGAATAATCAATATAATTCAATAACAATTCAATATACTGTTTTGATTGTTGGAGAAGAGTATAAAGATATGTGGGAAGGCATTGAATATTTCTTAGATAGCATCCATAAAGACAATATTACAAACCAATCTTTTACATTATATGGAAGTGAACCAGGTTATCTTTATGTTCCATCTTATAATGTTGGTTATTTGCCTTTTTATACTAAAGAAGATTTAAAAATTATCCAAAGTATAGTTCCTGCTCCAAATAATTTAGTAAGATCAGAAAGAGAAAGAGAACTTACTAGATATATTACTGTTCATAATACCGGAATGGCTGCACCAACTGCAACTGCCAAGGGGTTAGATAAATTTATTAGAGAAAAAACGACAGCTTCATCTTGGCATTTTAGTCTTGATGATAAAGAAGCGTATCAACAACTTCCAATTAATGAAATTGGATGGCATGCTGGAGATGGAACATCAAGAAAATTTGTAGATATTCCTACTGGAGTTCCTTTTGATGGAGATTATAATCCTAAAGTTACTATTAGTACAGATGGATATTATGTTCTTAATAGTGTGAAATCAACTATTGCTGCTCCACTTTCTGATCTTGATAAAATATTAACAACTTCTCATATAATTGATACAGGGTTAGTAGTTAATGTAATTAATGGATATTATTTTATGCCACCAACTTGGTATCAAAAAGGATATAGAAAGATTTGTAATTACGGGGGAAATATCGCAAGTGTTGGTATTGAATCTTGTGTTTATGAAGGTGTTGATTTTAATTTAGTTATGAGAAATCTTGGTAAGTTAGTTTCTAAATTATTGCTTGAATATAATTTAGGGGTTAATGCTGTAAAACAACATTATGATTTTGCAGCAAAAGACTGCCCTCAAGTTATTAGAGCGGCTAATAGATGGGATGAATTGATTAGTTTAATAAAAATTGAAATGTTTGCTAAGTTATACCTTGAAGATGTTGAATTTGAATTTATTAGTTTAAGTCCTGATGTAATGGATAATACTGGTAAAATTATTAATCATCCAGGTACTGAAAGTAAAGTAAAATATAAAGTTCTAGTTAAGTATGATGGATTAGAAAAACAATTTGATTATTCATCGGTTCTAAACGCTTTGACTTTTAAAATTAAATAAAAAAATAGCTCTTAAACTTATAAGTTTAAGAGCCTTTTTTTAATCTTTGCATTTATCACATAATCCTTGAATAAATAAATTTTCAATTTTATGATTTTTGTTTTTAAATTCAACATCCAATTTTTTAAAATCATTTTTATCTATATCATATATATGTCCACAGTTAGTACATATAAAATGAATATGGTTTATTCTATTATAGTCAAAATGATATATTTTATCCGTAGTAATTATTTTATTAACTTTTCCTTCTTCAACAAGATCATTTAATATTCTATAAATAGTAGTCAAACCTATTTTTAAATTTTGTTTTTTTAAATCATCATAAATGTCAGTTGCTGTAGGGTGATCATATCTGTTTTTTATATTTTCAAAAACAATTTGTTTTTGAATTGTGTTTCTAGTAATGATTTTAATCATCTCCTACGTTTAAATATTCTTTACTTTTCGCGTTTAAAACATAAGAACCAGTCAAGGCAATACATGTCTTCTGATTTTTCTTCCATTCTATCTTTAGCTGTTCCACAAGAGCCTGCTGGTGGGATAATTGTATCTTCACCTGGTCTCCAATCAGCTGGAGTTGCTACTCCATCTTTTTGGTTCTTTTGTAGTGCTTGTACTAGTCTTTTAATTTCATCAAAATTTCTACCAGTTGATGATGGATAATACATTAAAGCTTGAACTATGCCTTTTGGATCGATTACAAACACGGCTCTTACGGCTTGAGTTGTTGAAGAATTAGGTTGAAGCATTCCATATTTTTTTGCAACATCCATTTTGATATCTTCAATCAATGGGAAAGTTACTTCAAGATTTTTCATATTCTTCCATTCAAGTTCTTTAATTTTTCTAAGCCATGCAATGTGTGAGAATAATGAGTCGATTGAAACTCCAACTAATTGAACATTTAAATCATCAAAATCTTTCTTCATTGCAGCAAATGTCATAAACTCTGTTGTACAAACAGGAGTAAAGTCCGCTGGGTGCGAAAATAATACAATCCATTTCCCTTTATAATCTTCTGGGAAATTGATATCGCCTTGAGTAGTTACCGCCTTAAAACTAGGCGCTACGTCACCAATAACTGGTAATCTGTTTAGTTCTTCCATATAATTCCTCCTTTTATTAATTCCCTTAATGGGAATCACTTTCATTAATACTTTACCATATTAAATATTTTAATGCAAGATTGACGCTTTTTTGTTATTTATTAAAATTTACTAATATGGTATAATTTAAATTGAGGTAAGAAATATGTTAATAAATAAAACAATGTTTAAAGAAATGACAAGATGTAAAACTTATTACGGTTTACAAAAAATATATAGAAAAAAGAATCGCGCCTTTTTAAATAATTTATCTGAAATAAAAAGACAAGAGATACTTGATTTAATGTATGATAACAAGACATTTGAAGATTTAATAGGAAAAGAAACAGATTTTTATATGAAACCTTATTATGATGATGTAGAAAAAGAAGGAATTAAAGAAGTTAATAAATTATTAAATATTCAAATGGAATATAAAGATATTAGAAAACAAAAAAAATTAGAGTATAAAGATAAATCTGGTCATTCTTTTGAAACATTTGCTGATGGCTTTTTTGAAGATGAAGAAGACTTTTATTTATTAGAAGTGAAGAGTTGTTCTAGTAATACAATAATTGGAAAAAACAATCGTTTTACTATGGAAAAAGGAATATATGAATTAACAAATAAAAAAGATGATAAAACAATGAAAGATATATTAAACTTGTACAATAGATATAGTGATGTTGGGAAATATATATATGATGCCACATTTTCCTATTATCTTTCAACAAAATCTAATCCCAAAAATAAAAACATTAAAGTTTATTTAGCTGTTTTAAATAGTGATTATATATTAGACATTAATAAAATTACGGTTGATAATAAATATCCAGAAGACTTAAATGGTAATTATGTTATTAGCGTTTTTAACTTAAGTGATATAGTAAAAGAAAATCTTATTATTTTAATTGAAGATATGAAGATTTTAATTAACTTAATAGAGAATAATCAATATCACAAACCTATATTAGGTAAATATTGTAGTTACAACAAACAAGAAAATTGCATGTTTAATCCTATATGTTTTAATCCGTTTAAAATAAGCGGAAGTATTTTGGAATATTATAGACAAATGCGCTATGATGATATGAACAACGGTAAAATATTATTATCAGATGTGTCTGAAGAAGAGTTAACAACAAATAAAACTAGATTACAAAGAAATTGCTTTGTTAATAATGAAAGATATGTCAATAAAGAAAAAATTAAAGCTGGGATTGGTTTAATCAGTTATCCTATTTATTATTTGGATTTTGAAACCTTTCAGTCTCCTCTTCCTAGATTTGAAGGTGAATGGCCAAATGCACAGTCGTTGTTTCAATTTAGTTTACATGTTGAAAGAAAAGAAGGAATATGTGATATAGACAAAAACCATTATTCTTTTCTTGTAAGCGATTATAAAGATTATAGAAAAGAGTTATGTAAGGAATTAATTCACTTAATTGATCTAACAAATGGGGGGACAGTTTTAGTTTATAATCAAACTTTTGAAAAACAAAGAATTGAGGAGTTAATAAAATTTTACCCTGAATTTAGCGAAAAACTGGAGTTGATTAATAAACATATTTTTGACTTAATGTATTTACTTGCTGGCAATAAAAATATGTATGAAGAGTTAGGATATAGTGATGATTTATTTAACTTTTATGATAATAAATTACAAGGAAGTTTTTCTATAAAAAAAGTGCTACCTATTTTTTCTAATTTAAATTACCAAAATTTAGATGTGAAAAATGGTCTTGAAGCCCAAGAAGCGTATTCTAAGTTTAGATATTTGGAAAAAGAAGATATTGAATTAGAAAGAAAAAAACTTATTGATTATTGTAAACTTGATACATGGAGCATGGTTTTGATATTAAGAGAGTTAAAAAAGTTAATAATAACAGAATAAAGAAAAGCAAAGTTTATTTATTGAAAGAAGCTTTGCTTTTTAATTGAACTTTTTAAGTTTGATATAGCTCAATATGCTCATAAAGAAAAAAAATTGCTTTTAGCTTATTATTTTCGTTTTTTACAAAC
>DUUA01000148.1 GCA_012841765.1 Acholeplasmataceae bacterium | reverse complement strand
CTAATCTAATATTAATTATGAAAATGTTTTATTTTAAATAAAGGGTTGTATTTTTTTTTATAATTGATATAATAGATTTAGTATAAAAAAGGAGGATCACTATGCCAAGATATATTATTGATACTTGCATCGCTTGTGGCAGTTGCCAAGCAGAATGCCCAGTGGATTGTATTGCTGAAGGGGAAATATATGTTATCGATGAAGATGCATGTATTGACTGTGGAGCTTGTCAAGAAGTTTGTCCTGTTGACGCTATCTTAGAAAGATAAAAAAAATGGAAACGTAAGTTTCCGCTTTTTAAAATTAAAATAAATTAAATAGTTATTAATGGATCAGTGTTTATCGTAGTGATAAACACTTTTTCTTGTAACTTTAAATCTATTTCTAAATCTATTTTTAAATAATCAAATGCAAATTTTTCAACTCCATGATTTACTTCAATTAATTTTAAATTAGCATTTTGAGCATCTATTGCTATATTTAAAGGGATTTCTCCAGTAATATAACAATCAATTTCAGAAGTTAGTGCATTTTCTAAATCTTCTTTGTGTCCACCACTTCCACCTACAATACCGATAGTTTTTACAATATCATCTAGTTTCCCAACAGCTCTAACACCAGTTAAATTAAAAGTTTTCTTTACTTCATTAATTAAATTTTTAAAACTAATAGGTTTTATATTTCCATATCTTAAAAAATTATTTGCTTTAATTTCATTATTTATTATTTTAATATTTTTAATATTTAACATCTTTGCAAGGGAATCATTAACTCCGCCAACACCAACATCATAATTAGTATGCATTGAGTAAACAGAAACTTCATTTTCATATAAAAGTCCTATTATCTCGCCCCTATTTAAGCTAAAATCGATTTTATATAGTGGATCAAATAAATAGCTATGGTGAGTTATGATTAGATTACAGCCCATTTTTAGAGCTTCTAAAACAACTTCTTTAGTCAAATCTAAAGATAACATTACTTTAGTTAATTGATTATTAACATTTCCTATATTAAAACCTACTCTTGGATAATCAAATTCACTTGCAAGTTCTATTGGAAATCTTTTATCTAGATATTTAATAACATCATTAATTTTCATATAATATACTCCTTATAATTTCTATTTTTTTTCTTTTAAAATGATTAGAATCAGGAATTTTTATCAATCTTTCTTCTTCTTTTTTTAACATTTCATAAAGTATTTCTTTCTTTTTTTGAATATTAATAGGCCCATAATGTAATTCTGAGTCAGTTAAAGTGATTTTTTCTTTATCTTTTTTAACTACAATAATTTGATAATAAAATCCATCATAAATAATATCTTCATCTAAAAATTTAAAATTATTTGAACTTAAATATTTTCTTAAGTCATAATTATTTCTATTAGCTTGTAAAATTAATTTTTGATCTTTTATTTTATTAATGTTTTCTTCGATAATATTAGAAATTAATGTTCCACCAAGACCAGAGATAACAATAGCATCAGAATCTTTTTCTAATTCATCTAGTCCACTGCTCAATGAAAAATTCACTCTATCTTTTAATCCTTCTGCTGTAATATTATTCATTGCAAATTCTAAAGGTTTAATTTTATTGTCTATTGCTAGAGCATACTTAACATTATAATTATTTAAAGCTTCTATTATCAAATAGCCATGATCACAACCAACATCTGTTATTTTATATGAATCTTTTGTATGTTTTGCAATTGCTTGTATTCTTTTTGAAATCATTTTAATCACCTTATTAATTATATCAAAAAAAGGGTTTTTTATAAACCCTTTTAATTATTTCTGTACTGACTTAATCTTCTTTGTCTAGTAGGATGACGTAATCTTCTAAGAGCTTTAGATTCAATTTGACGAATTCTTTCTCTAGTAACCCCAAATACTTTACCTACTTCTTCTAAAGTATGTTGTTTACCATCAACTAAACCATAACGAAGACGTAAAACTTGTTCTTCTCTTTCAGTTAATGTTTTTAAAACATTATCAATTTCTTCTTTATATTTTTCATTGATTGTATAATCAAGAGGATTCGGAGTTTCAGAATCATGTACAAAATCACCAAGTGATGAATCATCTTCTTCTCCAACAGGAGTTTCAAGCGATACTGGTTCTTGAGCAATTTTTTGAATTTGTTGAACCTTTTCAACAGTAATTTTCATTTCTGCTGCTAATTCT
Source organism: Acholeplasmataceae bacterium (assembly GCA_012841765.1). The sequence goes on along the minus strand of DUUA01000148.1, from coordinate 1,133 downwards.
TCTTGAGTTGGTTCCCTTCTTAATTCTTGTGTTAATTTTCTTTGAGTTCTAACTAACTTATTAATTGTTTCAACCATATGAACTGGAACTCTAATAGTTCTAGCTTGGTCAGCAATTGCTCTAGTGATAGCTTGTCTGATCCACCACGTTGCATACGTAGAAAATTTAAATCCTTTTGTGGGGTCAAATTTATTAACAGCTTTCATTAATCCCATATTTCCTTCTTGAATTAAATCTTGAAATTGCATACCTCTACCTAAATATCTTTTAGCAATTGAAACTACTAACCGTAAATTCGATTCTATTAATATATCTCGAGCATCTTCACCATTAAGAATATAATCTTGCATTCTTTGTATTTCACCAGGTTCTGCAATTCTTTCACCATTTTCAATATATTTAAGAGTTTCTTCAGCAAAAAGAGCTTGCTGAACACGACTTGAATATTGAATCTCTTCTTGAGTAGTTAATAAGTTTATAGCACCGATTTCTTTTAAATACATTTTTACTGGGTCATCAGATGATGTTGGAGAGTTAATACTAGATACTATTTCATCAATATCCTTAGCTTTTAAATCTTTTTCGATTTCATTAGAGAATTCACTAAATTCTGGATCTAACTCAATATCTTCATTTAATCCATCAAAATCATCAAGCAAATTATCTGAATCAGCTGAGTCATTTAATTCATAGTCATCAATATCGCCATCTTTAACCATATCAATATTCAAAGTTTCTAAAAGTTTTGTAACTTCTTCAAAATCATCACTATCTTCATCAACCAAAGATAAAATGCTTTTTACGGTTACATATCCTTTTTTCTTAGCACTTTCTACTATGTTCATTAAAGGTTTGTTATCATAAATCATATAATCACTCCTATTTCATATCTTTTCTAGTTTTTATTCTGGAACCAATATTTAAAAAATATTTATCAATGTCAATTTCTTTATTTGATTGTTTTTTAGTATACCAATATAAATTTTTAACATACTCACTAATTTTATTAATAAAAAAATCAATATCTTCATCATTTCTAAATGTTAATTTTTGAGTTAATATTTTATTAAAAATAGTTAATTCTTCAACATTTAGAATATCTTCTAATTGTTTTTTTTCTATTTTTTGAGAAT
>DUUA01000147.1 GCA_012841765.1 Acholeplasmataceae bacterium | reverse complement strand
TCTAAGGAAGTTAGTGAGTGGATATCAAATAAATGGAGCGGAGACATTGTTTCTTTTGTTAAATAAAGAAAATTATTTTTTAATTGTATAGGATATAAATAATAACAAAGCTTATAAATATATTTTTTTAAATATTTATAGGCTTTTTCTTTTAGTATATTCTTTAATCGAAAGTGCTTTCAAATATAATGAGAACAATTACACCATAACAAGATATTTGTTATATGATATTATATAGATGTAAGTATAATAATTATCATAGATTGATAATTAAGTATTAAAAAAATAAAAGGAGAAATGAATATGAAAGATTTATACATTATTACTGGAGCAACAGGCGGTATGGGTTATGAGGCTGCACGCCATTTTATTAAAGATGGTAAATTATTATTGCTTGATTTATCAATGAAAGCATTAAAAGAAGTAGAAAAAGAATTAGGTGGAGACGCTGATAGTATTGAGTTTGATATTACTAATAGAAATAATATTGATGAAGTAGTTAGTTATGTTAAAAAACAAGGTGGATTTAAATATTTATTACATTTTGCTGGTGTAAGTGAGTCAATGGGAAATTCTGAATTGATTTATAAAATTAATTTAATTGGAACTAAAAATTTACTAGACGCATTATATGAATTTATTTTACCTGGAGGAGTTGTTATTAATACAACTTCAATGACAGCACATTTAACTCCAATAGCAAAAGAAGTTGAAGCTTTATTAAGAAATCCATTAAAAGAAGATTTTTTAACAAATGTTTTGGAATATACAAAAGCTACTACTCAGGCTTATGGTTGGAGTAAAAAAGGAGTTTTAGAATTAACTAAAGCTGAAGGAATGAAATGGGGCAAAAAGAAAAGCCGTATTATTTCAATTTCTCCTGGTGCAATTAAAACTAAAATGGTAGAAAAAGAAATGGAAAAGAATGCTGCGGCAATTAATCAATTAATTGGAGCAACACCAATGAACCGAATTGGGATGCCTGAGGATATTGTTAACTTAGTTGAATTCTTAATTAGTGAAAAAGCGTCATTTATTACAGGAACAGATGTAATTATTGATGGTGGTGTAACGCCTGTTTTAAAAAGTTTTCAAAAATAGACATTAAAAATCAAAAGGAACTTTGTTCCTTTTTTTTAAAAAAAGATGTAGCATTAGGCTACATCAAGGGTTTATTACATATTTACTTTTTTTCTTCAATAAATTCTGGAAGTGTTACTTTTACTTTTTTGATGTTAGAAATAGTATAAGACAAACGAGCAGGTTTTGATTCATATGAAGTTGTCCCAATTAGATAAACTTTTCCTGATTTAAATTCTATTGTAAGTGAAACAAAATCAAAATAAGTTGTATATTCAGGCTTAAGAGTATATTTATTGTTAGCATTTTTAGTAAAGTTTTCAGGATCAAATATATCTGGATCTAATGTTCCAATCATTTTAGTTTCACCTGAAAATCTTCTTATCCATTTATCTGATTGTTCATCGTATGTAATTTGATAAACATGTTGTCCTTGGGGTTGATCAAAATAAGAAGTTATTAATGGAGAAAAAGTCCCATCTGGAAGAATCGTTTTCACTTCTGCTTTAGCAATTTTATTATCTAAATATATAGTACTGTGCATTTCCCGTTTGTCATAAGTAACAAGAGTCATTTTCACTTTGTAGTTTAATTCATTTTGTAAATCAAGATAAAACTTTTCTAACTTTCCTTTTGAATTACAACCTGGTACCATCATAAGAGCAATAATTGTTATTATTAAAAAAAATATTTTCTTCATAAATTTAACCTCATTTAATGTATTATACCAAAATTAAGTTAATAATAAAAGCGTTGATTAGCAATATTTCTTGCGTAATTGTCACAAATGTAAGAACTTTGTTAAAATTAATATAACTAATATGTTATAATTGGTTATATATAGTAAAGGAGATAAAAGAAATGAAATTTAGTGATTATAAATATGAAAGACCAAATATTGGCCAGTTAAAGGAAAAATTTGAAATTGCAATTGAGAAAATTAATAGTGCTGAAAAGTTTGAAGAAATAAAAGAGGAATATAAAGAAATTAATAAAGTAAGAATGACTTTTTCAACAATGGCAAGTCTTGCTTATATTAGACATTCAGTCAATACTTTAGATGAATTTTATGATAAGGAAAGAGAATTTTTTGATGAAAATGGACCAGTCTATGGTGAGTTTGAATATAATTTATCTCTTGCTTTAGTAAAAAGCAAATTTAATCAAGAACTTAGAAATCATTATGGAGATTTATTATTTGATCAAATTGAATTATCTTTAAAAACTTTTAAACCTGAATTAATTGGTTTGTTTCAAAAAGAAAATAAATTAGCAAGTGAGTATGATAAACTTATTGCTAGTGCTAAAATTGAATTTAAAGATAAAATTCATAATTTGTCACAAATGGGACCCTATTTACAAAATTTAGATAGAAATATTAGAAAAGATGCTGAAACTGCTTCAATGAGTTTCTTTGAAGAAAATGAAAGTAAATTTGATGAAATATATGATGAACTTGTAAAGATTAGAACAGAGATTGCTCATAAACTTGGATATAAGAATTTTGTTCAATTAGGTTATGATCGAATGGGAAGAACTGATTATGATAGTTTGGATGTTGCTAATTACCGTAAACAAGTTAGAGAAGATTTAGTGCCAATTGCTGTTAGATTATATGAAGAAAAAGGGAAGAGACTCGGAATTAAAGAATTAAAAAGTTATGATCTAAGCCTTAATTTTAAATCAGGAAATCCAATGCCAAAAGGTGATAAAGATTATCTTGTTGGAGAAGCTTTAAAAATGTATCAAGAAATGAGTCCTGAAAGTGGCGAATACTTTAAGTTTATGGTGGACAGAGAATTATTAGATTTAGAAACTAAACCTGGAAAATCTGGTGGCGGATATTGCACATATTTACCAGATTATCAGTCTCCATTTATTTTTTCTAATTTTAATGGAACAAGTGGTGACGTTGATGTGTTAACACATGAAGCAGGCCACGGATTCCAAGCATATAGTAGTCGTCATATGGAAGTTCCAGAGTACTTTAATCCAACAATGGAATCTGCAGAGATTCATTCAATGAGTATGGAATTTTTTGCATGGCCTTGGATGGAAAAGTTTTTTGATAATGCTGATAAATATCGTTATTCTCATTTAGTTGGTACGATTACATTTATTCCTTATGGTGTTTGTGTTGATGAGTTTCAGCATGGTATTTATGAAAACCCAGAAATGACTAAAGATGAACGAAAAGCTTTATGGAAAAAACTAGAAAATATTTATACGCCATTTAAAAAATATGATAATGAGTTTTTAAACAAAGGAACATATTGGTTTAGACAGGGACATATCTTCTCTGTACCATTTTATTATATTGATTATACTTTAGCACAAATATGTGCTCATCAATATTGGATTAAAAATCAAAAGGATCATGAAGATGCTTGGAATAGTTATTATAAACTTTGTACATTAGGAGGCTCAAAAAGTTTTACTAATTTATTAAAAGAAGCGAAGTTAGATAATCCATTTAATGATGGGTCAATTAAAAAAGTTACTAAAGAGATTAATAAATGGCTAGATGAGTTTGATCATACAAAGTTAATTTAAGGATATATTTATGGATA
>DUUA01000146.1 GCA_012841765.1 Acholeplasmataceae bacterium | reverse complement strand
TATTTCTTCAAACTTTTCTTCTTTAGAAAACAATAATGCAAAATGATCATAATATAAATTATATAATTTAATATTATAAGGTTCAACTAAATTTTTTAAAGTTGTTTTAATTTCTAATAATAAATCATTTAGTACTTTTTCAGAAAATAAATTATGTAAGTTGTTAAAATTAACAATAGAAACCATTGCTAATACATTATTTTTTGTTGATTTTCTATCTTCTAAGATTTCAAGTAGGTCGGATTTTAAATAATAGACATTAGGTAGTTTTGTTACTTGATTATAATATGCAAGGGTTTTATAGTTAGAGAATTTTTTCTCAATACTTGTTATGTCATCACCAACTAAAGCATATTTAAATAAATACTTTATTGGTATAAACCTAACATACTTTTCCTTTCCTTCACTTTGCATAACAACGTTGACATTTTTCTGAGTTTTTATATGTTCCAAAATATCTATATTATCTAAAGTAACAAAATCATAAACTGATTTTAATTGTTTGCAATCAGTAATATCATTTTTCACACTTTGATTATAAGATAATATTCTTCCTTTTTTATTAACATATAAAATATATGGTTTATTATAATAGTGAGCAATTCTAGCATCTTCAATATCCGCAAATTTAAGTTCACTAAATTTAAAGCCCAAAAGAAGTAAACCAATAAACATTATTGAAGTTACTATATAAGTGAAAAGCAGTGACTGAACTAACTGAGACATATTTAAAACTATATTATCATTTTGAAATACTTGGATAATATATATATCCTCAAAATTACTTCCAAAACTTAAGTTTTGTAAAGAAACATAGGATTTAAATCCAAATAATTTCATAGAAAGTAAATCAGACTTTTTTTCATTTATTTTACTAAAGAAATTATCCCTATCAGATTCATTAGAAACATATTCACCAAATCTAAGTGAAGAATAATTGTTATCTTCTGCTAAGAATATGTAACCGTCTTTATGAATAATAAAATAATTATATTCTAAAGGATTATTTAAAACAAAAACCGATTCAAAATATAAAGGAGCATCTAGATATGCAATAACATTCTCATATTGAAAAACTAAATAATTTTGTTCATCTACATTACCTTCTAAAACATCTGAAAATGAGTAGATAGACACATCCATATTATAATATGTTGAAAGCGAATAAATATTTTTAAAATTATAATCAGTATTATTGATTAAAAACCCTTCATCTTTAATATAACCAAACCCAGAAAAATTAATCCCTTGTAAAGTTACATTGTCTTTATTAATAGTCATTTGTTTAACTGGATCAGTTTCATCTTTATATTCGTTATAAAATTTGATAAATCTATCTCGATCATCTTGTAAATTTAAATCAACATGAGTTTTAACACTTTCACTAACAAGTTCAATATTTTCTTTAACTTTATTATTTAAAAAATTATTAGAGATCATATAAAAAGAAATGAATAAAATACCTGATAAAATCAGATAAGATAAAAGTATTAACATTGTCAGCCTAAGTCTATATTGTTTCATAATTCACTTCTTTACTAATATTTTCTTTTTCTTTCATCACTATAATTTTTATTATTATACATTAGTTGATCTATTCTTTCTAAGAATTCATCAACTGTTGGTTTATCTATTGGATCATATAATAGATGGCCAAAAGTTAATTCTAATTTAAACTTTCCATAATCAGGAGCTTTAAAATTAATTATCTCTTCCTTTATATTATTAATATATCCAATAGTCTTTTCTTCATTTGATGGAGCAATTACAATAAAAAACTCATCGCCACCGTATCTATAGACCAAATTTTTAGGTCCTATTGTTTTTTTTATTATTTCAGCAGTTCTTACTAAGACTTCATCACCAAATAGGTGGCCATAATTATCGTTAATATTTTTGAATTCCACAAGATCAATTAAAATACCACTAAATGTATTTCCTGGTTTTGCTTTTCTAGATTCATCATTTAATTTAAAAATTAATTTTCTTCTATTATATATTTTTGTTAAATAGTCTGTATTCATTTGAATAGCTTGTAAATGCATATGAACTAAAAGTGCTGAAATTGTCACTCCATTTAATATTAACGAAGTACCATAAAATATCGATTGTAAAATAATTCCAATTAATGGTGGAACTGGAAAGAAAAATAAACTTGCAAATAATCGTCTATCGACTCTTTCTCTATTAAAATAAACAATCAATGATGATAAAATAACCACTACTCCTGTATAAGCAACAGTAAAGTAAAATAATTTCCCACGCTCGTAAATATTATTTTCATCTATATAGAAGCAAAAATTATTATTTGTTGCAAATACTGATAGTAATGAAAGAATTGTTG
>DUUA01000145.1 GCA_012841765.1 Acholeplasmataceae bacterium | reverse complement strand
TTTTTAATATATATTTTTACAAATTATTTATCATCTAGCTACATGATTGATGATTATGATAAAAAAGATACTCAACAAATAAATTCACTTATTAAAGAATATTGGTATAGCGGATCAAATCCAGAGCTAGAAAACAAAAAAGATATTAAATCTACCAGCGAATATACAGTTTACACTTTATTTGATTCAAGGGTCCAGTCTAATTATTTAGACCTTGTAAATGAATCGAAAACTATTATATTAAGAACTAATTTCGAAATGATGAAAGAAAGCACTAATGTTTCCAATAAATTTTTGGCTTATATAGGCATGCTAGCAATAGGTTTTGGTGTATTTGTAACATTTATTATAAGCAAAGAATTTACAAGACCTATATTAGAATTAGCAACTATTGCAGAGAAAATGTCTTGTCTGAATTTTGAAGAAAAGTATTTAGTAAAATCAAATGATGAAATAGGTCAATTAGGCAATAGTATAAACAATCTTTCATCAAGATTAGAAAGCACTATTTCTGAATTAAAACAGGCAAATAATGAACTACTAACTGATATTAATAATAAAAATAAAATAGACCAAATGAGGCAAGAGTTCTTATCTAATGTATCACATGAATTAAAAACCCCTATTTCTTTAATACAAGGTTATGCTGAAGGTCTTAAAGAGAATATTAATGACGATCCCGAGGGGCGCGAGTTTTACTGTGAAGTAATAATTGATGAGTCTCATAAAATGAATGAATTAGTTAAAAAGTTATTATCACTTAATCAAATAGAGTTTGGGAATGCTCAGATAAATATAGAGAGATTTGATGTAGTTGATTTGATAAAATCTGTATTAGATTCTACGAGAATATTAATGGAGCAAAAAAAAGTGTTATTACACTATGAAGAAAAACAACCGATATATGTTTGGTCAGATAAGTATCTTATAGAAGATGTTATTATTAATTATATAAATAATGCTATTAATCATGTTGACTATTCAGGGATTATTGAGGTTAAAGTTATTGAAATGCAAGATATTATTAGGGTAGCTGTATTTAACACTGGTGAAAATATTCCAGAAGAAGATATAGATAAAATATGGGATAAGTTTTACAAAGTTGATAAATCACGAACTAGAGAATATGGAGGGAGCGGTATAGGATTATCGATAGTAAAAGCGATTATGAATTCCCTTAATCATGATTGTGGGGCAATCAATAGAAAAGTTGGTGTCGAGTTTTGGTTTGAACTTGATAAAAACATATAAAAAACAAGAGAAAGGAGAATTTTATGAGAGGTAGATTCATACTGTATATGTTAATAATTTTAATAATGCTTACTGGCTGTGATAATTCATTATCATATTCTGAGAATGATGAAAATATGATTTCGGAATATATTGCAAATAAATTATTAAAATATAATGATGAAAGTTATGATGGATGGTATTTCGTAAACGATGACACTAATGATATTAATGAAAATGATGATGAATTTAGTGAGTTGGAAGTAGAAGATAATAGTGAAAACTCTTTTGATCCTACTGAAAAAGATCCCGTTATAAATGATGAACAGGATTTAAAAAATAAAGACCTATTATCCTTGGATACTTTTAAAATAAATAAAAATTTAATTATAAAATATAAAGGCTGTAAATCATATGATATTTATCCAGAAAAAGATGAAACATATTTTTCTTTAAAACCAAGAGATGATCATAAATTATTAGTTTTAGATTTTACTATTAAAAATGAAAGTTCAAAAAAGATTAAATTAAATTTAACTAAAACTAATTACAAATATAAATTATTTATTAACGGTGAAATGAAGCTGAAACCATTACTAACATTGTTAGAGAATGATCTTCAGTATTTGAATATGGATATAAGTGCAAATAAGAGTGCGGAAGTAATATTAATATTTGAAGTGAAAAGTAATATTGAAGCTGATGATATGATACTTGAAGTTAAAAACGAGAAAGATGAGATTCTTTACATGTTAGAGAAATGATGATATCTTGTGCTATTATTAAATGAAATAATTAAGGTTTTTACCTTGACATATCTATTTGCAGGTAGTAGAATAAAAATCGCGTTAAAGAATGTTTGAAGGCATAAAATGAAGACAAATAAAAAAAGATGTAGAAAAGAGAGAAATCTTGTTGACAAACAGAAACTAACATGATAATATATAAAAGTTCGTTAAATTAAGAGCGAGCCAGAACATTGATAATTGAACAATAAGACAACCCTGAAAATTCAAAACATTCTATTAGTTTACTAATAGAAATTGAGATTTTCAAGAACAGTATTTAATATAACCATATTAGATACACCACAAAAACA
>DUUA01000144.1 GCA_012841765.1 Acholeplasmataceae bacterium | reverse complement strand
TATCTACATGCAACTAAAACTAAGCTTAAAAGAAGTAATAGACTCATTTTAAACATTCTTTTTATCATCTGCTAAATCACCCTTTTCTGTTATTCTATTTATAATTATATCGCATATTACTTTAAAAGATAAAGAAAAAGTAAAAAGGCTTATGAGGTGAACCCCAATAGTTGGACCAAATAAAATTAGAAAGGCTTGGACTGTCAATACTTTAGTGGACAATAAGTTAAGAGAAATCAATAATTATTGGTTTGCACATGATTTCACCCTCTTTTCAAAACTATTAACTACTATTCCGTGAATTGTAATATTTGTTAGTAGTGTAGGTTTATTATCTTAAAACCCTATTCTTAAAATTGAGCCAAAGAGAAAAGCGGAGACTGCAATCTCCGCTTTTCCATTTTAGATCTTCTAAATCTAAATTTAATTTACTGTTCACTCGTATTTTAATATATTTACTTTAATTTGCAAATAGTTTTATCTTCTTTTTTATACTCATTTGTTGCATCACGCATTCTTATTGCATAATCTAAATATAAATCACCATCAATAATAATAAAATGTTTATTTAAAATATTTCACAGTGCCCCAAAGCGTCTATTTCTTTTTGAATACTTTTTTATTGCTTTTTTAAGGTCTTTTTCTCTAAATGCTGGCCAGTGTTTTTTAACAAAAATAAACTCAGCATAAGCAGATTGCCATAATAAATAATTAGAAAGCCTTTGTTCACCACTTGTTCTAATAAGTAAGTCTACATCTTGTGTTACATAAAGATGTTTCTTTATACTTTCTTCTGTATAAGGTTTTTCTGCTTTATTAAATGCACTAACTATTTCATCTTTTGAACCATAATCTAATGCAATTTGTAAAACCATCCCCGTATTATCCTTTGTTTTTGCTTCAACTCTTTTTACTACTTCTTTCATCGAATCTGGGATTCTATTTTTTTTACCAACAAAAATAATTTTAAATTTTACTTCCGCTAATTTATCTTCATGTTCATTTAATTGCTTTAAAGGTTCTTCCATTAAATAATTAACTTCTTCCGTTGGTCTTTGCCAGTTTTCTGTACTAAATGCAAAAACTGTTAAATATTTAACACCTAGCTCATAACTCTTATTAGCAATCTTAAATAAATTAATTGCTCCTTGGTAATGTCCGTAATTTCTTGGCATCATTCTCCTTTTTGCCCACCGGCCATTACCATCTAAAATAATTGCTAAATGGTTAGGTATTTCCATTGGTTTCACCTTCAACTTTATAAGTTTTAATAATTTTACTTAGCATTATTCTAATGTCTTCATTTTTAGCTTTTTCAAAATTATTATTAACATATTCAAAATTATTATGATCATATGGGAAACTATTATTTTTTTCAATGAAAATTCTACTATGATTAGTTTCAATTATATTATTATCATTAGGATTAACTAACAATTCTTCATAGAGTTTTTCACCCGGTCTTAAACCTATAATATCTATTCCTATATCGATAAATGGTTTATAACCAGTTAACTTAATCATTTTAATTGCTAAATCATATACCTTAACAGGTTCACCCATATCTAATATAAATGTTTCGCCACCTTTAGCATAAACTGCACATTGTAAGATTAGTCCTACTGCTTCTGGTATTGTCATGAAATATCTAGTTATTTCTCTATGAGTAACCGTAATTGGCCCACCATCTTCAATTTGTTTTTTAAATAAAGGAATAACACTTCCATTAGAACCTAATACATTACCAAATCTAACAGATGAAAAAATTGTTTTCCCCGCTTTATTATAATAATCAATAATCAATTCAGCAAATCTTTTAGTTGCACCCATTACATTCGTACTTCTAACTGCTTTGTCACTTGATACTAATACCATTTTCTTAACTTCGTATTGATTAGATAGTTTGGCAACGTTATTTGTACCAATAACATTAGTTCTAATCGCCTCTCTTGGGCTTTCTTCCATTAAAGGTACATGTTTATATGCTGCCGCATGAAAAACTACATTAGGACGATACTCATTAAATACTTCATCTAATCTTTGCTCGTTATAAACACTACCAATTAATACTTTAATATCTGTATTTACATTTGCATTTTTATATTTAATTCGCTTAAGTTCCATTTCAATATCATAAGCATTGTTTTCATAAATATCAAAGATAATTAATTGTTTAGGTTTTAATTTAAATATTTGACGACATAATTCACTACCAATCGAACCACCACCACCGGTTACTAAGATTACTTCATCTTTAATTAATTCTAATATTCCTTGATTATCTAAATTTATTTCTTCTCTATTTAATAAATCTTCTAAATTAATATTAACAATATTAACCCTTGACTGTTGACTTTCAAACAAATTAATCTTTTTAATATTAATATTATCATATGAATTGATTTTATTATAGAGTTCATTTAATTTCGTTTTATTATAATCTTTTATTGCAATAATTACTTCATCTACTTGATTATTTTTAATTACTTCATCTAAATCATCAATTGTTCCTAATACTTCTTTGCTAGAAATTGTTTGACCAATTTTCTTTAAATCATCATCTAGAAACCCAATCACATAGTTATTAAAATCCTTATTATGATCTAATTCTTTTAATACTAACGATCCGGTTGAACCAGCGCCAATAATTAACGTTCTTTTCCTTAACAACTTTTGTTGTTCTCTTTTTAATTCTAAATACCTAATTAAAGGTCTTATTAATCTAAAACAAACTAACATAATAATTTCAATTGGTGTAATAAATAAATACATTGTTCTTGGTAAAAATTCTGGTGTAAAACTAAACAACATAACAAATACGATTAAGAAATTAGTAGCAATTGAAACTAAAACAATTCTTGTAATTGCTCTAAAATCTAAAAAGGCAACCATCATTTTATATATTCCTGTTACTGAAAAGATAAGAATTTTAAAAATTATAATTAAAAATATTGCATGAGGTAACTTCTTATATGTGAAGTTATAATTTATTAGTTCTAAAAAGAACAATGAAAACATATAAGATATTGCAATTAAAAGTGCATCCATTGTTACATAAAATAAATAGTTAAATATTCTGTTCTTGTTGATCTTCATTAGCTACCTCCACATAATCTAGTTTATAAATCAAAATAAAGCCAATTAGTAATCCTATTATACTAAATAAAATATCATAAAAATCAATTCCTGTGTAAATATTTGTATTTTCTATTTTTAATGACCATAAAATATTTACAGGTGAAACAATTAATATTCCTAGTATCGCCATATTAAAACTAAGCGGATAATTCTTTATAACTTTAGAAATAATTCTAGATAAGACAATTAATACAACAAACGTACTAAATCCAATTATTATTACATTTGGTAAATTATTTAGAGCTTCAGTTAAATTAAAATTAAAAATCGCTTTAATAAAATTACTTACTGTTTCTGTAAAATAAGTATAGACACCAATTGCCATTAAAATCATTGTTCCAGATAATCCTGGTATTATTAATGATAACGCAATTAATAACCCCATAACGATATTTATTATATAAATTGTTAATTGGTCCATCTCATTAATTTGCGCTGGTTTAAGGAGTAAAACTACTAGAACTAATAAAGCTGCTATTATCATAATTAAATAATGTTTGAATTCTCTTCTTTGAGCCTTGATTACTTTTAAATGATTAGGAAGACTTCCAATAATTAAACCAATAAAAAGCATTGTAATTGGCAGTGGATATAGTTTTAAAACTGTTGCAATTAAAACAAAGCCAATTGCAATTCCTATGGCTATACCAACTAAATATTGCCATATTTTAAAAACTGCTTTAAATGGCGTTTTTATAAAGTTATTAAGTGCATCAATTAACTCTTGATATATATTAAATGATGCTGCAATCATCCCACCGCTAACACCTGGTAGAATACTTCCTAGCCCGATGAGAATACCTTTTAATATTTTAATTAT
>DUUA01000143.1 GCA_012841765.1 Acholeplasmataceae bacterium | reverse complement strand
TCCTGTAACTTCTCCTGAAGAACTATTAACTATAGCAACAGATACTTTATCCGATGCATATGACACTTTTTTGTCAGTTGCATTCGCCGGAGCGATAGTTGCTTTAATGATGAACTTTGCACCAACAACAATTTCTTTTTCAGTAACATCAGTAGTGACACCAGTAACTAAAACATCCTCTTCAACAGGATCTGGTCCACAACCAACAACAACAAATGCTAATATAAATACTAGCATAAATGCTAACCATTTTTTCATTGTTTTCTTTCCTCCTCGAAATAAAATTTATTTGTAATTTCCAAGCATCTATTGCCTGTAAAGGTTTACACTCTATTATACCTTTTTTTTATTTATTATGCAACATCAAATCAACAAAATCAAATACTTTTTGATGCTGCTGTATAAGACTTCCAAACCTCAAAACCATACTTACCATACAAATCTAAAAGACCCGTCCAATCAATTAATATTTCTTTAACCCCACGTTTTAACAAAGCTGTGATTCCAAGTTTTATTAAGTCAGAACCCAAATGATGTTTCCTGTAATCTCTATCAACTCCAAGCGGTCCTAACCCACCTAAATTTTCAAATTTTTGATACCAAACAATATGATAAGGATAGACCGGAACATTGGTTGTTGAAATTCGAACAAAACCTATAACTTTTTCTTGATCATAGACAACTAAGTAATCATCGTTGAAAGACCCAAATTTACAGTATTCTTCAAACTCATATTGCCATCTTCCTGGAAAACATCTTAAAAAGAAATCTTTAGTCGCGTTAACGTCTTTTTCTTCCACAAATTTAAATTTAAAAGTATCTTTATTATGTATATTATGAAGCATCTCTTTATCAAAATACTTAGAAATTACATCATGTGTGCAACTCCCAATATCATAACCAATTTTAGCAAGGAAATTTGGTGTTAAATTATTAAAGTCAACTGGTATTCCTGGGAAGAAATTATTAATATCTTTTCCAATCCAAATTTCGCTTTTACCTAAATGTTTAAACTTTTCTTCAACAATTTCAAACATTTTACTACCAACGCCTTGGCGGCGAAATTTTCTAGCAACATAAAACAATGAAATAAAGCCAATAGATTGATATTTAATAACTCTTTCATCATTATCCCATACTTTTGAAATAACAAAACCGATAGGTTCATTGTCATATAAAGCAACAACAGATGAATCCTTATCAAAATATTTGCAATTTATTACATTTTGATTAAAGATAAAATTAGAAATTGGATACATGAATTTTAATTCTTGGTTCCATAAATCTTGCAAAAGAGAATAATCTTTAAATTCATTTAAATTTTTATATTGTATCATAGTTCTCCATAGGCAGCATCATCAATAATAACTGTAACATCTGGATGTTTATTTAATACTGATGCTGGGAAATCTTCACTTATATTTCCACTAAGTAGTTCTTTAACAGCTTTTTGTTTACTAGCGCCACTAATAAGCATTAAGATCTTTTTTGCTTGCATAATATTTTTTATACCCATAGTAATTGAATGAGTTGGAACTTCATCAATTGAATTAAAAAATCTTTTATTATCTTCCCTTGTTTTTTTAGTTAATTCAACAATAGTAGTTTCTTGGTCAAAAGGCGTTCCTGGCTCATTAAAACCTATATGTCCATTACCACCAATGCCCAATATTTGCAAATCAATATTAGCTTTATTCAATAATTTATTATACTTTTTACAATTTTTTTCTAAATTTGTTCCTTCAGATGAAGGTAAATGAATATTTTTTTTATTTATATCTACATGGTCAAATAAATTCCGATGCATAAAAGAATAATAACTTTCCTTATGCTCTTTTGGTAAACCACAATACTCATCTAGGTTATATGTTTTTACATATTTAAAAGAAATTTCTTCATTTTTATACATTTTAATGAGATTTTGATATAACCCAATTGGACTAGAACCAGTAGCAAGACCAAGATTACTCTTTGGTTTTGATTTCAAAAGTTCACTAACAATCTTAGCAGCTTCAAGACTTAAATCTTCATAATCTTTAACTCTAATAACATTCATATAATTAATCCCCCCTTTTTATATTTTAACTGGCAGAATACCTTTAAAGTCTTTCTCACCATATATTAATTTTACTAAACTTTCGAAAGAAAGTAAAGTAGCTTCATATAAACATAAGTAACTAGATACATTATTTAAATGCAAAATATCATAAGGTGATCGCATACTAATGACAATTGTTTTTTCCTTATCTAAACAATTAAATACTTTAACTTGATAATCATCTTTAATAACATTATATGTGGACATAATTATTTTATCATAGTTTTTAACTAATTTTTTTATGTATTTATAATCTCTAAACGATTCATTAATGCTTACTTCATCAAGATTTAAGAACTTATTAATAGTAAAATGTTTATCTGCTTCATTATCTACTAAACTAAAAATCTTAACCTCAGGTGAGATAAGTAAAACTTTATCAGTTGTTTTCAAAGGTATTAAATTATTATCAATTACTTTTGTAATAGATTTTAAACTAATATCTTTCGCAAACTGAATATCTTCTTCTTTACCTACAAAACTTTGTAATGTTTTTAAATCGATAGTGTCTTTACTTATATATTTTTCTTTATAATTTAGTATTTTTTGAACAGATTCATTAATTCTATCAATTGGAATTTCATTGTTTTTGACTAACTTAATAAAAGAATTAACAATTTCTCGTTGGTCTTCAATTAGCGCTTTCCCACAAAAACAAAGAATATCATTTCCAGCATTAATGCCTAGTTTAATAATCTCTTCAATTGAATAATTCTTCCAAATAGCTCCCATAGTTAGTGAGTCAGTTACAATTAACCCTTTAAAGCCTAACTTTTCTTTCAATAAATCAGTGATGATTTTTTTAGACAAAGTAGATGGATAAGTATCATCAATTTGCTTATAAAGCATATGTGAAACCATAACACCGTCAATACCTTCAGAAATTGCTTTTATAAATGGTTTTAATTCTAATTGTTCTATCTCAGCTATTGTTTTATCAACTACTGGCAAACCAATATGAGAGTCAACATTTGTATCGCCATGCCCAGGAAAATGTTTAATTGTTGATAAAAGCTTAGCTTTTTGAAAACCTTTAAAAGCTTGAACAACAGAGTCTTCAACAACCTCAGCTTTATCAGAATAAGCACGGGAATTAATAACTGGATTAAAAGGATTATTGTTAATATCCCCAACAGGAGCAAAATTCATATTAAAACCAATTTTCTTTAAATCAAATCCAACTCTCTTGCAAATCTCATAGATATCAGCATTTGCTGCAGCTAAAGCCATCGCTCCAGGAAGAGGAGTAATTTCTTCAGTAATTCTTAAAACTGGGCCTCCCTCTTGGTCTAAAGCCTTAAACATTGGAATACTTGTTTCTTTAGCAATTTGTTTATTAATTTTAGCAACTTGGGAAATATTTTCAATATTCTTTTTAAAATAAATAATACCACCAAGTTTAAATTCGTTAATAAAAACATCAATTTGGTTATTATAAGTCGTACCATTAAAAGCAAACATTAACATTTGACCAATTTTTTCTTCAATTGTTAAATTATCAATTTTCATAATACCTCCAAATAAAGGTGCTGTTAAATAGACAGCACCTTTAAAATTTATCCGGTAATTCCGGTTCTTTCAATACTTTCAACAAATTGTTTTTGAACAAAGAAATATCCAATTAACAACGGTAACATCATCAGTAAAGCACCAGTGTTGGCAATTAAGCCAAAGAATAGTGGGTCACTTGCTACAGTAAGATCCGTTATGGAGTCAAAAACATTTTTACCCGAGGCAACCCAACCTGACATAACTGTAAATAGCCGGTCTGTTCCTCCCCCTAATCTAGTTGATAAAACTGGGAACACATTAGAATAAGCTAATAAGTTAGCAAAATAATAATCATTCCATTGCCAAACAAAGGCGAATAATCCAACAGTGACAATTGCTCCTCTTGCATTTGGAAGCATTACACTCCAAAATGTTCTAATAACACCAGCTCCATCTACTTGAGCTGATTCTTCAAGTTCTACAGGTATATTCTTAAAGAATTGCCTAAATAGGTAAATGAAGATTGCCGAACGTATTCCTTGGCCAAAAGCAGCTAATATATACATTGAAAATACATTTGCTACAAGGTTAATTCCAAAAAATGGAGTATTAACCAAAAATTGAGTTCTGGAAACATGCAAGGCCTCATTAGGGACGACCAGAGTAAATATTATCAAGAAGAAAAGAATATTATGTCCTTTAAATTTTAATCTTGCAAATGAATAACCGGCAATAGCTGCTGCCATTATTTGAATAACCATCGTAAAGAATGACAAGATTGTTGTATTAAACAAAGAAGACCAAAACACTAATAATTCACCAGCTATTTGAAAGTTAATTGTACTCCAATTTTCAGGAATCCAGACAACCTGAGGATTAGTAATATCCATAGGATGGCGAAATGCATAAGAAAACTTCTGAAAAATTGGTAATAAAATAACAAAACATAAACCGATAAGTAGAAAAGTTCTAAAAAATACTGCTGCAAAAGAAAGAGTCTTTTGCCCCGCGAGTCTCCTTTGTGCTTTTCTCTCATATTTATCTAATGATTGTCTATTTGGGAATATTTTATTTAAAATATTATTCATCATAATAGAACACCATCCTTGAAATTCCTATTAGGACAATAGAAATTAAGAGTATTGAAGATAAAGCAAATAGCCATGACATTGCAGCATGAATCCCACTATATGTTACCCCTCCTAAGCCATTAACTAAATCTATAAATTTATTATTTGCAAATACACCAATAATGTTAACTAAATTACTCCTTAAAAAGGAATCGACAACAGTATATACTGCGGTCGTCAGCATTAAAGGTGAGACCATTGGAAAGGTTATCTTCCAAAAGATTTCATATTGGGTGGCTCCTTCCATCTTTGCAGCTTCATATAAATGCTTAGGAACAGCTTGAATTCCTGAAAGGAAAATCAATATTTGCACTCCCGAATAGGAAATAACATTATATATTGATCCTGT
>DUUA01000017.1 GCA_012841765.1 Acholeplasmataceae bacterium | reverse complement strand
TATATATTTTCTCTAATTTTGTTTAGAATGAATAATATTCAAATATTTTTGTGCCTCTTCTACAATAGCTAAAGTTTTACCATTGGTAATAACATATTCAAATCTCAGTCTTGCTGTTTTTAAATCATTATTATTAAAAGATAAAATCCCAAGTAAGTACATTACACTAATAAAATTAAGTTTTGATAATCCACTTTGTAATAATTGTTTTAAAATATGTTCTGTTTCAGTTACGTAAACATTATTAAATACATTTAATCTTAATTTATTAATCCTTAAATTATTAATTAGATGTCTGTAATTGTTGGGCAAATGAGCATATAAAATGTTCATTTGATCAAGTAATGCTGAAGCTTTTTCTAGCTGTTTTTGGTGCAATAAATATTTAAACCAAGATTGATAAAAAACAAATTTTTCAACATCACTGAATTTTGGTTCAAGATCAATATAATATTCTAGTTCTTCTATTAATTCATTTGTATCCATTGTTGCTGTTTTAGCTTCTAATATTAATAATTTATCTAATAAAGTTTCATCTTTGGTATTAAGATAATTTTTTTTAATTTTCTTATATTCAATTATATACTTATCAATATCTAATTCTTCATTTAAAATATTGCTAACTCTTAGTAACTCGTTGTTTTCTTTTCTAATAAAAAAACCATAAAGTCCTGTTCCTAATATCGATGCTAAAGCAAAATAAATAAAATACGGAGAATTAGTAAATAATAACACTAAGGCAACTAAACTAAAAAATAGTGAAATTATAGTTAATACAAATTTTCTTTTGGTCATATTATTCACCTACTTATTAAAACAATTTCGATTGTAATTTAAGTCCCATTTCTTTTACTAGATTATGTACTTCTATTGTTGTTTCATCATACAAATGATCTAAATAATGACAATCATCATTTAAAACAATTAAAGCATCTGGATATCCTTGAAGTAATCTTAAAAATTCTATTCTTGGATAAATCCAAGTTTTTTCATTATCTTGATTTATAATAGGTTTTTGCCTTGCCCCATTAACATTTATTTCGATATAAACGTCATTTTCAATACATGCTTCAATCATCATTCTAGAAATTTTTTCTGCTGTTTCATCCCATATTATGTATTTTAACATAAATAGATCAGGATGCGCAAGAATTCTAAAATAACCAGTATTTACTGCTTCAACTACTGTATTGCCATATAATAACACTTCTTCTTTATTAAGTGAATGATAGACATCATGTATTTTACCATTTTTCATTATAAAATGTTGGCCTAATACTAAATAATCTAATTCTTTTAATAATTCTTTATAATAGTTTTTTTGTTCTCTTACATATTCTATTTCTAGTCCTTTATATATTTTAATTTTATCACCATATTTTTTAATTGCTTCTTCTATATCAGGTAAATATATATTCTTGTATTGCTCTGTAGTCATTCTAATCCATGACAGTCCTTCTAAAGGACCATGGTCTGATATCCCAATTTCTTCATATCCTAAACTAACAGCTTTTTTTATATAGTCAGAACCTAGCTTTTCC
>DUUA01000142.1 GCA_012841765.1 Acholeplasmataceae bacterium | reverse complement strand
GCAGGTTATATTAAAGACTATAACAGAGCAATGATTATTGTTTATAATAAATGGGATTTAGTTGCTAAAGATGAAAACTCTATGGCTAAAATTGAAAAAATGTTGATAACACATATGCCATTTTTAAGTTTTGTTCCTATTATATTTCTATCTGCCTTTAAAAAAGAAAGAGTGCACACTCTTTTAGATAAAATTGATGAAGTTTATGAAAACTTTAATAGGAGGGTTCCAACATCTTTATTAAATAATGTATTACTGGATGCATATCTTTTAAATCCTCCTGCTTATTTTCAAGGAAATTTAATTAAAATTAGTTATAGTACACAAGAAGATGTTATGCCACCAACTTTTGTTTTATTTGTTAATAATGAAAAAAATATGCATTTTTCATATTTAAGGTATCTCGAGAATAAAATTAGAGAAACTTTTAATTTTGAGGGATGTCCAATTAGATTTGTTTTAAGAAAGAAGAATGATTAATGAAAGATAAGATTACTATAATAGGTGCGGGAAGCTGGGGAAGTGCTCTAGCAAGAATTATTAGTGATAATGGTTATAAAGTAATTATGTATGATACTGATGAGGCAATTGTTGAAGAAATAAATACTTTTCATACCAATATTAAAAAATTACCAGTTGGTAAATTAAATGATGGTGTCATTGCAACAACTAACCTAAAAGAAGCAGTTGATTTTGGTACAATTATTTTATTAGTGGTTCCTACTGCAGTAACAAGACTTGTTTTAAAACAAATTAATGAAGTTATAAGTAATTCTAAAATATTTGTTAATGCAAGTAAGGGTATAGAACCAAATACATTTAAAAGAATATCAGAAATTGTTGTTGAAGAAATTGACTCTAAATATATAAAAAGTTTTGTTGTTTTAACTGGTCCTAGTCATGCTGAGGAAGTTATTCTAGGAATGCTTACGATGGTTACTAGTTCAAGCAAGGATCTTTCATCATCAAGATTAATTCAAAAAATATTAAGTAATAAAACTTATTTTAGAGTATATACACATGAAGATGTTATAGGAGCTGAATTATGTGGATCATTAAAAAATATTATAGCAATAGCTAGTGGTATTGCTCATGGATTGGGTTATGGAGATAATACAAGAGCTGCATTAATTACTAGAGGACTTGTGGAAATTAAAAGAATTGCTTTAGTTCTTGGAGCAGAAGAAAGTACAATTTATGGTCTTGCCGGACTTGGTGATTTAGTTGTTACTTGTACATCTATGCATAGTAGGAATTTTCAGGCTGGTGTTAAAATAGCACAAGGTAAGAATTTAAAACAAACTTTATCTGAAATGACTATGGTTGTAGAAGGAGCTAGAACAGTAATTGGTGCTTATCAAATTATCAAGAAATATAATATTTATGCTCCGATAATTGAAACTATTTATAATATTGTATATAATCAAAAAGATCCAAAGAAAGAAATATTAAAATTAATGTCTTCTTCTTTAAAAGAAGAGTAATTTTAATCCGGACTTAAAAATCCGGATTTTTTTATATTCAAAATTATATTTGAGTATGTTTGTTGAAATTTTAACAAATGAATATACTTTCAAAACAAGCAAAAAAATGTAAATCATTTTCACTAGGATTTTTCTTGTTTAAGTATTTTTTAAGTGTTATACTTAAAAAAAGGAGGGCTAAAAATATGAGAAAATCAGATTATTTAGAAACTATAAATAAAAAAACTGGAGTTTCAAAAAAAGATATTGATTCTGTAGTTGATTTGTTTCTTGATTTAATCGTTAAAGAAATTACTGATACTGGAAAAAGCAGTATTACTAATATAGGCACATTTAAAAGAATTAAAACAAAACCTTTTACTTATTTTAGTCCGAATGATGGTAGCACCATAAATACAAAAGGAATTACTAAAATATCATTTACAAGTTCTAAAGACTTATTAAAAAAAATCACTAAATAGGAGTTTTCTATGGATGCTATTTATCGTTTATATAAAAATACTGGAGATGGATCTTCAAAAAATATATTACAAGCTATTATGAATAATGATTGTTGTTATGTGATTGATTATTATGAATTAGGTAAAGATATTTTATACTCTGATAAAAAAGGAGATACTTTTTTACATAAAGCATGTAGAAATGATAATTTTGATATTATTGATTTATTATTAAAACTAGGTTGTGATGTTAATGCTAGGAATAATAATCTTGAAACTCCCCTTCATCTTGCTGTTCAATTTAGAAATGCTGAAGCTTCTCAGAAGTTATTGTTAGAACATGCAAATCCAAATGCTTTCAATAAGCAAAAAGTTGCACCTCTTCATATAGCTGCAAGTAGAGGAGATGTAGATATTTTAAATTTATTATTAAATTATGGGGCTAAGTTAAATATTTCAGATTATAATGGAGAAAAACCGATTCACTATGCTGTTAAATCTGGGAAAATTGAAATGATAAGACATTTATTATCTAGTGGTGCAAGTTTAGTGGAATGTGATGATAGAAAAAATACTGCTCTACATTATGCTTGTCAAAAAGGGGATGAGAACATTGTAGCCTATATTTTAAGACATATGACTATTACTAACTTTCCTAATATATATAAAGAAACACCTATGCATCTTGCTGCAGTATACTGTACACCAACTACTATTGCTTTATTGCTTGAAAAAGGATATGATTTGGATAGTATAAATAATAATGGAAACACGCCTATAGATGAGGCAAGGTTAAATGGAAATATAATAAATTATGATTATTTAATTAACGCAAAAAGAAGTAGTGAATATAAAGAAAAATATTTAGATTATAAAATTCATAGAGCAGTTTGTGAAAATAAATATGAATATTTAGTTCAGTTTGTAAATAGCCAAAATATTAATGATTTTGATTATTTTGGTAAAACAATGATGTATTATGCTATTGTTTGTGGCAACATTCCTTGCTGTGCAGTTTCTTCCCGGTTAGGTTAATCTTCTCAGCGTTGAT
>DUUA01000141.1 GCA_012841765.1 Acholeplasmataceae bacterium | reverse complement strand
ATATTTTTTAAAATTTTATTTTGATTTAAATTAATTAGTAGTTTGTTTATATCTAGAGCTTTTCCTAAACTATATAATGAGTCTATGGCAGCAAATAATCCTTGTAATAATCCAAATACTAAAATTAATTTTTTACCATTTGAATTTTTATCTAGATAAGTATTTAAATATTCTTCAATGATATAATTGATGTTTAGCAATGTATGAACAGAAACTATTCCCATATTTTTCTGAAAATCATCTTCAAATAAATGTTGTTCACTTTTTAATTTATCTAATAATAGTTCAACCATTTGGTTGTTATAATTAATTTCTTTCATCATTAATTTCCTTTAAAGAAATCACTTCATCACTTCTAGTAATAACATTATCGTAGTCAGGTAAATCATTATGAGTAAAGATAGGTAATTTCATAAAACTAACCAAATTTAAAACTCTTTTTCTTTCGCTACCTACTAGTGATTTTGTTAAATAAATACCATCGATATTAATATTAATTATTTCTTTAATTGTTATTTTATCAAAGACTATATAATTCAAAAAAACTTTAAACCCAGTTTTTTTTAATTCTACAATATTATTAAGTATTTCTTGAGAATAATCTCTAATAGAGATTATAATGTTAGAATTATAGTCTTTATTTAGAATGAGTTTATTTAAGATATTTCCAACAGTTTTATTGCTTAAATTAATAATATAATTAGTTTTTAAGTTTTTAATAGCATTATACAAAGTTTCAAACATTAATGTTTCGAACTTTATAGTTGTCTTATCTTCTATAAAATCAAAACAGTTATCTAAATAAGCTAAACCTAAAATATTTGGTTTTACTTCATATGTTAGTACATCATTATTTAATTTAACCAATAATAATTCTAATTTATTTCTAATAATTTCCTCAGCAATGAGTTTATTAACCACTATACTTTGTTTATAAGATTTAGCCATTGAGTAATCATAAATAATTAATTCTTCCTTAGAATTATTTATTTTACTTAATAAATTAAGAGCTTCATCAACATTATTATCATCTTTTGGATAACGAAGATATATAAACTGTGGTTTTAAATTGATTATCCTATTTTTATATTTTATTCCCTGTTGAATTGTATTTATTAATTCTTTCAAAATCTTTTCAAGAGATCTTTGATCTGTGTTATTACTTATAAGTATAAAATCAAAATTATCTAACAAATAAACATTATTGTGTTCATAATGTTCTAATAATTTATAAATCTGTTCGATAATATAATTTTTTAAATCAATTTGATATTCTAATTCAGCTAAATTGATAATTTTAAGTTTTATTAATGAAAACTTATATTCAATATTTAACAATTTTTCTTTTTCAAAACTGATTCTATTTAAATAATCACTATGATTTAAAAAACTATCCTTAAAAATTTTTGACGTTTCAAAAGAATGTTCTTTTAAAATAGTAACAGTTCCAACATAAAGAATAAATTCATTATTATTATTAAAATAAGGTTTTCCTATTTCTTTAACTAAATATGATTTATTATTTAAATTCATTTTATATACAATCTCATATTTTTGTTTTTGATTAATTAAAGATATCATTGTATTATATTCATTTTTATAAGATGGATCAATTAATTTACGATATTGTGCTAAATCGTAGTATTTACTATGAACATTTAAAAATCTTTGCATTTTATCATCCAATAATAATTTTTCTTTAACGGGTGAATAATAAAATATTCCTTCTTGTAATCCGTCAATTGCTAAATTTAAAATATTAGAATGATAATTCATATTTTCTTTAAAAAATAATGAGATTAAATTAGAAGCTATTAAATTACTAGCTATTTTTAAAATCATAATATTTTCGTTTTCTAATAAACTTTCAGTTTGCGAGGCAATAATTAAGACCCCAAACATATCATTTAAATAAGTTAAAGGAATAGCATTAAGTGATAAAAAGCCACTTTCATCATAGTTTTTCCCTTTAATTACTGGTTTATAATGTTTCATTTCATCTTGTGAGATAATCAATTCGTGATTAGTGGCAATTAATTTTTCCACAATTGTTTCGCTTAAATCATTAAATGATAATTTTCTTTCATATAATCTAGTTTTTTTATAATTATAGGTTAATATTTCATTATCATTTTTAAAAAATTCAGGTAAAGAGTCCATACTAGATTTATTTAAAACAACTATTAAAGAACTATCAAATTCAACAATTCCATTCAGGTTATTAAAAAATGAGATTAGATTGTCTCTTAACATATTACTATTTAGAAATGATTCACTTAATAAAATAGTTTTTTCTATTTTTCTTAATGATTGATTATTAATTGCGCTTGCTTCTAAATATTTTTCATCTTCATTTATTTCATTAAATAAATCATTGTTTTCTTCATTTATAATTTTATTTAAAGCATCAATTTGATTAATAAGTAAAATATATTCATTTTTATTTGAACTATTTAATAAGATTGATGTTTTTAATTTTTTAGTATAAAATTCTTTTAAATTTATTTTATCATTTGATTCAACATAACTTTTTTCAAATTGAATAATGAATTTTTTTGCAGTATTTATATTATCAATATCAAGTAATAAAGTTAAATATTCATTACCAATTCCTAATTGATTATCATCTAAACTAGATAATCCAGAGAAAATCTCAGCAAATTGCTTCTTTGCCATTTTATAATTTTCTTCTAAAACATATAATTTAGCGTTTAAATAATTAATATATTTAGATCCTTCATTATCATTAAGTTCAGATATTATATTAAGACATCTACTAATCGTTTCTTTTGCCATAGGCACATCTTTTTGATCTATATATATCTTAGCAAGATTGGAAAGGACTAAAGAGCGAAGCTCTAAGGTTGGGTTATTTAATAATATGGCTTTTAAATTAATTAATGATTTCTCAGGTTGATTCATTTCAGCATAAATATAGGCCATTTCTAAATACCACCTATTTACTACTTCTAAGTCACTTTGATCAATATAATTTCTTTTGATAGAGGCAAACCTATAAGCAGATTTATAGTTTTGTTTATTAATACAAACATAAATCATTTGTTCTAAGAAACTGACATATAATTCTGGATATTTACTAATTTCAAAATTATTTATAGTTTTATTTATTATATCAAATGCATCATCTAAATCATTATTAGATAGAAATAAATCGACAATTTCTAAAGTAACTAAATAACGATATTTAAACTCACCGGCAGTTTTTGCATCTGTTACAAGATTCTCTAAAATATTTAAATCTTTTTTTGTTAAATCTTTTTTTAAAATAATCTCATATCTTTCTTTAATTGTCATATTTCTACCTCCAACAGTAATTATATTATACCAAAATAATGTTTAAATGTTAATAAAGTTAATTTAAAAAAGAATTTGACATAAAGTTAATTTAAAAAAGAATTTGACATACAGTTAATTTAAAAAAAGAGATTATTTAAAAATCTCTTTTTTAAAATTCCAATAAGATTGTGACTGGACCTAAGTTTGTTAAAGAAATCATCATTTCTTCACCAAAAATTCCAGTTTCAACATTAATATTATATTTACTTAATTCTTTGTTAAATAACTGATACATTTGTAAAGCTTTACTTGGTTCCATTGCCTCAATAAAAGATGGTCTATTTCCACCGTTTGTATTTGCATACAGTGTAAACTGAGAAATAGATAATATATTTCCTTTTACATCTAAGACACTTTTATTCATTTTATCATTTTCATCGTTAAATATTCGTAAATTTACAATTTTTTTTGCCATTTTTTGGATTTGATCTATGGAATCCCCTTCAGTAAAACCAACAAAAACTAATAAACCATAACTAATTTCTCCAGTTAATTTATTATTGATTTCGCATTTTGCATTTTTTACTCTTTGTATTATTGTTCTCATTATTTAATATTCCTTTTTATTTCATAAGCATCAGATATTTTCTGTAAATTAGCAATAACTTTATTAAGAGTTTCAGCATTTGGAGTAGTCAATTTAATAGATGTTAAAATATCAGAACCTTTATTTTTACTAACAGATTTAATAGATTTAATATAAATACTATTAGTACTATTAATCGTATTTATAATATCACCAACAATATTAGGTCTATTATAAGAATAAATTGTTAAATTAGAATCATATTGCCTAGGTGCAGCTTCATCATCCCAAAAGACATCAATTAATCTTTCCGATGAATCAAATTTTGTATTATGGCATTCCATTCTATGACAAACTATACCACTATTTTTAGTAACATAACCGACAATAACATCTCCATAAACGGGATTACAACAACTTGCAAGTTTTATTTTTGCTTTATCTAATCCTTCAACAATAATTCCTAATCCATTAGATACTTTAGTAGTTTTCTTTAAGTTTTTTAAATTATAAGATTCAATAAGTAATTCATCAGTAAATTTATCTTTAATACCTAAAATAGTATTAATTGCTCCTTTAGGTGATAATTTTTCTTTTCCTATTTCATTATAAAAATCATCTAAATTATTAACATTATACTTACTAAAGAATTGATTAACTAATTTATCATCTAATTTAGAAACAGAAAATTTTTCTTCTTTTGCAACTTTTTCAAAAATATCTTTTCCTGATTCTATATATGTTTCTCTTCTTTGTTTATTTAAAATAGAATTAATTTTATGTTTAGCATGTGATGTTTTAACTATTTTTAACCATGATTTACTTGGGCCATTAAAACTCTTGTTAGTTTTAATCTCTACAATATCTCCTGTTTTTAATTTATAAGTTAAAGGAACTATTTTCCCATTTACAATCGCCCCTACAGTTCTATTGCCAACTTCTGTATGAATTCGATATGCAAAATCAAGTGGAGTAGCACCTTGAGGGAAATCAAGAGCATCACCTTTTGGTGTAAAAACATAAACATTTGCGCTAAAAATATCTTCTTTGATGTCTTCTAGTGGATCAAAATCTTCAGATTCACTTATTTCAGCATAAGATAATAATTCTTTATACCATTTAAGTTTATTACTTACTTCTAATTGTTCTTTTTCAGGAGAATAATTTTTATTGTCCTCTTTATAAGCCCAATGTGCTGCAACTCCAAATTCAGCAATTTGATCCATTTCATAAGTTCTTATTTGAATTTCGTATATTTTACCTTTAATACCAACTATCGTTGTGTGTAATGATTGATAAAGATTGGGTTTTGGTGTCGCAATATAATCTTTAAATCTTTTTGGTATTGGACTCCATTCTCCATGTACTAATCCTAAAACATGATAACAGGCTTCAACAGATGGAACCAAAACTCTTAAAGCCATTAAATCATAAATTTCAGTCAATTCCAAATTTTTTTGTTCCATCTTTTTACAAACGCTATAAATATTTTTAATTCTGCCTTTAATTTCATACTTAACAATAGAATTCCTATTCAATAAATCTATAATCAAATCTTTCATTCCATTAATATCATCTTCACGAACTGATCTTTGTTCTTTAATTTGATTAGAAATAGTGCTATATGTATCAGGATCTAAATATTTTAAACTATTATCTTCTAGTTCTGCTTTGATCCTATACATACCTATTCTGTGAGCAAGAGGCGCATATAAATCTAGAGTTTCTTTCGCAATTTTTTGTTGTTTATCATTTGGTTGATATTCTAAGGTGCGCATATTATGAACTCTATCAACTAATTTTACTAAAATAACTCTAATATCTTTAGCCATAGCTAATAATATTTTTTGGTGAGTTTTTGCTAAAGCTTTTTCAACAGTCATATATTTTAATCTAGAAATTTTTGTTATGCCTTCAACAATACTAACTACATCAGAGCCAAATTGTTTTTCCAAACTTTCTTTAGTCTCATCAGTATCTTCTAAAACATCATGTAAAAAACCTGCCGCAATAGTTTGTGGAGAAGCTTGAAACTCAGCTAACATATATGCAACTTCTATTGGATGTTGAATATATGGATCCATAGATTTACGAAACTGTCCTTCATGTTTTTCTTTTGCAACTAAATATGCATTTTTTATTAAGTTTAAGTTATTTTCATTTTTTAAATACAATTTTGCCATATTCAAAACATCATCAATATTGTGTTTTATTTCCATAATTCAACCTCCTTTTTTATT
>DUUA01000140.1 GCA_012841765.1 Acholeplasmataceae bacterium | reverse complement strand
TAGTTGTTTAGATTATATTATTAATTAAAAAAGTGAAGCTTTTGAATTTAAAAAATCTTTCACTTCACTTAAAATAAATACTATTTAATTTTCAAATTTACTCCTTTAATAATTAAATATCCACTCTTCTTATTAATAATTTGAACATTTTTATATACTTCTTCCATCTGTTTAAAAAGACTCAACCCACCTTTATCTTTTCTAATTACTACCCAGATTTCTCCTTCATCGTTTAAATGATTAATTCCACCTAGAACCATTTCATAAACTACTTCTTTTCCTGCTCTAATTGGAGGATTAGTAATAATCATATCAAATTTTTCTTTAAGAGTTCTGTATGCATTATTAACAATAGCTTTACCATTTCTAATAGAATTATTCTTATAATTTTGATTAGTTATTTCAACTGCCCTTTCATTAACATCTACTGATAAAACATTATATTTATTATTTGCACTAGCAACTGAGACCCCAACAATACCATATCCACAACCAAGATCTAAGATTCTATTACCTTTTAACTCTATACTATTCAACAATAAATTTGTTCCAAAGTCAATTCTATTTTTACTAAAAATACCTGCATTACTTATAAAATGTAGTTCTTTTCCTTTAAAAGTATAGTTTAAAGAAATATCTTCATTCTTAATATTTTTATCATTTGAAAAGTATTGGCTCATAAATACTCCTTATTTAGTTAATACATTAGCTTTTGGAAAATATGCTTGAAAATATTCTAATACTTCACTATTACAATAAATTGTAGTGTTACTTTTGTTAATAGAAACCCAACCAGCTCCAAATGCAGGCTTAATTACTTTGTTTTCATTATGAGTAAAATCAAATTCATTAAGCTTATTAGACCCATTAATAGTCCAACTACTACATTCCTCAACAGCACCTAAAGTAGCTTTTTCAAGATTATCGCAACTACTTAAACTACTAGTTCCTAAAAATTTTAATGAAGGCATATATACTTCAGTTAACGCTTTACAACTTTGCAAAGATCTTTCTCCAAGGTAAACGACTTTAGCTAAGTCGATATTAGTTACTCTCGTTAAACCATTAAAAGCATCATCATCAATAAATTCTAAATTCGGAGATAAAATTATTGTAAATTCATAAGTAATTAAATTAAAAGCCCCTTTTCCAAGATGAACTACATTATTTAAATCTAAAGATTTAATAGTCTTAAATTCTAAAAAAGCATTATCTCCAATTCTATTAATAGAACTCGGTATAGTAATATCAATTGCTAAATTATCATCATTTTTCACAAATCTAAAAGCATTATTTCCAATTGATACTACTTGTTTAATAACATTATTGATACTAAATTCACTAGGAATCAAATCTAATTTGATTTCTCCGTTGTATAGAACAATTTCAATTCCATCTTCTAATTCTCTAATATAATACTCATCAACTAAATAAGCTTCCGGGAAAACATATGACCCATAGTAGTAAAAACCATATTCGACTACTGCACTAAAACCAACCCACTCAGCTACATAATCATCTACTGCAACCTCAGGAACAAAAAACAATGTTTTAGGACTAAATCCTTTAATGAATTTTTCTCCTTTAGGTTCTAAACTAGCTAAATGCACTTCTTCTAAAATATAATTTCCAACTCCATAATCACCAAAAGCATCATTAGCAACACTAACTAAACTTTCAGGAACTGAAATGTTAGTTATACTAGTTCCAGCAAAAGCCTTCGAACTAATATTAGTAATTCCTTTTGGTAAAACAATATCCTTAAGAGTGCTAATATTTTCAAAAGCAGAAACAGGAATTGTATTTTTAGAAATTGTTGTATTATAAATATCAACAAAACTTAATCCCTTAATATTTGCTAGAAAAGCAAACTCATCAACGCTTAAACTATGATATTCAGTAGTTATCGAAATATTTGTGTCTAAATCTGTAATTTCATATAAATTAACAAAATCAGTAATTACTTTTTCTAAACTTCCAGATTTATTATTTAAAAATATTTCTAATGCGTGATTTTCACTATTTTGTAAAACATAACGAGGGCCATTTTCTAAAATATCCCAATTTGTATAATTTTCAGCATCTTCAATCCAAAAATAAGCTCCTAAAGATTTAATAATGGTATTTTCTGGAGTAGTACTAGCATTAGTGATTATTGCATTTTTACTATCTTTAAAACTTCCGTAATTATTAATTATAATTTTTTTATTATTTTCAGCATTAGAATTAGATAAATCAATGTTATTAATTATACCATAGTTATCAATTTGAATATTATTGCTATTTTCATTTAAAAAAACTGATCCAATAATTCCGTTTTTACTAATAACAAGATTTGAATTTACTGCTAATAAAATATCATTTTCACTTAAATTAATTGAGTTAATTTCTAAACTACCACTTACATTAATCAATTTTTTATAATTAAGGCTTCCAGTAGAATTTAATATTTTGACATCTGTCAAAGAAACTAAATTATTAACAGTTAAACTGTTATTGATTGTTAAATCAATATTATTTAAAACTAGTTCATCAGTTTCAACATCACCATTAATAACAATACTTTCATTATCTTTAATATGTAATAAAGCATATTGTAATTCTTCATTAGTAGTAATATTATAAACCGGGCCAGTAATTAATGGTTCTTTTACTGTGATTTCTAAAACATCACTTGCATCTTGATTTTCAATGGAGACTGTAATTATAACTTTTCCACTAGAAATCCCTTTAATTTTTCCATTGTTATCTATAAAAACTATTTCCTCATTTGATGAAATAAAATTCAATACAGGATTTTCAATATCTTTATAACTAAAAGCTAAAATAGATTCTTCATCTATTTCTATTTCTAAATTTTGAAGTTTAAATGAAACTTCTGGCTTCAGTTTCTCTAAAACATTAACTTCAATAGTATCACTTAAATTACTATTAGTTTCATTAAGGGTAATAATAGCTTTACCTTTACTAAGTCCCTTTATATTTCCTAAACTATCAATTGAAACAATATCTTCAACTGATAAATTAAAATTAAAAATGGGTTTTTTAATATTTTCAAAACTATATTTTAAAGGAATCTCTTCCCCTACTTCAATAGTTATTATCTTTTCATCAAAAGATAAACTTGGTACTAATTCATTATCATTACAACCCGTAACAACTAATAATAAAACTAAAATAACTATTAACGAATAAATTCTTTTCATGTAATCACCTCAACAATATATATATTATACACTATTTAGCTTAGTTTTTAAAGATAAAAAAGCATCATTTCGATGCTTTGGATTTATGTTTTTTATATAAATAAATTATTAAACCAATTCCCCATAGCCAAAGAACAATGCTAAGTCCTTGCGATGGCGACATCCAAGAAAATAATTTCCCACGATCATCTCCTCTTAAAAACTCTAATAAAAAGCGAAATAACCCATAGGCAAACAAATAGATAATAAATTTATAATCTTTAACTTTTTTAAAGAAATGCAAAAATGAAAACAAACCAAACAAAAAGAAAGATTCAAATAATTGCGTTGGTAATACTTTATTATCCATCCCCGGAAATTTAATTCCAAATATTGATTCCGTTTCTATTCCATAACAACAACCTGCTAAAAAACAACCTATTCTTCCAATAGCATGCGCTAAAATCACGCCAGGAATAATAATATTGACAATATTTAAAATATTACCCCGTTCATTTTTATTAAAATAATACATAGATACAATGAAAACTGCAAGACCAGGAATTATTCCTCCAAGAAATGTGATACTACTTAAAGTAAAGTGACCGTCTTTTAGAAAATGAAAAAAAGCATCAAATAATAGAGAGCCTAAATACATTACCACTAAAGCAATAGCAATAAAAATCAAAATCTTATTAACTCTTCCTCTTTCATAATTATGTCTTTTTTCTAGCATAAATATAGAATAATAAATAAATGCAAAAACTCCTAACATTAACATAATCGTATAATTATCTATCGGAAAATTTTCACTAATTTGTGGAAACAAATATATCACCTCAATTATAATTAAATCATATAATTTATAAAAAGGGAATTATTCCCTTTTTATATAACAATATTTACTAGTTTTCCTGGAACATAAATGACTTTTTTAATAGATTTATTATCCGTAAAAGCCTTTATTTTCTCGCTATTTAATGCAATTGCTTCAATTGCTTGTTTTGTAATATTTATATCAACATTAATTTTATCTCTAATTTTACCATTAACTTGGAAAACAATTGTAATTTCATCTTCTTTAGTTTTTTCTTCATCATATGTTGGCCACTTTGTATAAGTAATCGTTTCTTGATAGCCAAGAACAACTTTATATAATTCTTCTGTTATATGTGGACAAATAGGATTCAGTAATTTTAAAAACCCTTCCAAATATTCTCTAGGAATATTTGGGTCTTTATAACACTCATTTATAAAAATCATCATTTGACTAATTGCAGTATTAAATCTCAAATCTTCATAATCATTTGTAACCTTACAAACTGTTTGATGATAAATTCTTTCAAGATTTTTATTTTCAGGAACTATAGTTACAAGATCAGTATATAATCGATAAACTCTATCTAAAAATCTTTTTGGTCCATCAATGTTTTTAGTTGACCAAGGTTTAACTGCTTCTAATGGCCCCATAAACATTTCATATAGTCTAAATGCATCAGCACCATATTCTTCTACTATATCATCAGGATTAATAACATTACCTCGAGATTTACTCATCTTTTCATTATCTTCACCAAGAATCATTCCTTGATTAAATAATTTTTGAAAAGGTTCTTTGCTTTCAACAATCCCCAAATCATATAAAACTTTATGCCAAAATCTAGCATATAATAAATGAAGAACAGCATGTTCGGTCCCACCAATATATAAATCAACTGGTAACCAGTAATTAATTAATTCTTGAGTTTTTTTACTAGAAAGTGGTAAAAACCCATTATCTTCTTTAATAATATAGGCAATATAATACCAACATGAGCCTGCCCATTGCGGCATTGTATTTGTTTCTCTTCGACCTTTAACTCCATCTTCCCTAGTGACTGTTAACCAATCAGTTGCATTAGCAAGTGGACTTTCGCCAGTAGGCGATAAGACCATGTTTTTCATTACTGGAAGTTTAAGAGGAAGTTCATCTTCTTCTAAAACGCTCATTGTTCCATCTTCCCAGAAAACAACTGGAAAAGGCTCTCCCCAGTAACGTTGTCTGGAAAAAATCCAATCTCTTAATTTATAATTTATTTCTTTTTTTCCAATTTTATTTTTCTCAAGAAATTCATTCATTTTACTAATTGCATCTTCTTTATTAAGACCATTAATAAAACCAGAATTAATATGTAAAGCATCACCAGTAAAAGCTTCCTTAGAAACATCAGAGTCAAGAACAGGAATAATTTCTAAATTAAATTTTTTAGCAAACTCATAATCTCTTTCATCGTGAGCAGGAACAGCCATAATAGCTCCAGTTCCATAACTAGGTAAAACATAATCAGCAATCCATATCGGTATTTTTTTATTATTTACTGGGTTAATTGCATATAAACCAGTAAATACTCCAGTTTTATCTTTATTTAAATCTGTTCTATCTAAATCAGATTTTGATTTTGCAAACAAAATATATTCTTCCACTGACTTTTTATATTCATTAGTCACTAACTTTTGAATTAATTCATGTTCAGGAGATAGTACACAATATGTTGCTCCATATAAAGTATCTGATCTAGTAGTAAAAACTGCAAATGAATCATTTGAATTTGCTATCTTAAAAGTAACTTCTGCCCCAACGCTTTTTCCAATCCAATTTCTTTGCATATCTTTAATAGAATCTGGCCAATCAAGACTATCTAAATCATCAATAAGTCTCTCAGCATATTCAGTAATTTTTAAAACCCATTGTCTCATTGGTTTTTTGATTACTGGGTAGCTACCTCGTTCACTAACCATCTTTCCATTATCATTTAAAACTTCTTCATTTGCTAGAACTGTTCCTAATTCTTCACACCAATTTACTTCTATATCTTTAATTTCAGCTAATCCTTTATTATAAATTTGCGTAAAAATCCATTGTGTCCATTTATAATAATCAGGGTTACTAGTAATAATCTCTTTTGACCAATCATAAGAAAACCCTAGGATTGATAATTGTTTTTTAAAAACTTCAATATTTTTATAAGTAAAATCAACTGGTGATTTACCAGTAGAAATAGCATATTGCTCAGCTGGTAGTCCAAAAGAATCAAATCCCATCGGATGCAAAACATTATAGCCTTGCATTCTTTTTAAACGAGAAATAATGTCTGTTGCAGTGTATCCTTCAGGATGGCCAACATGAAGTCCAGCTCCACTAGGATATGGAAACATATCCAAACAATAAAACTTAAGTTTCTTTCTATCTTTTCCAGTAGCAAAAGTACGGTGGTCTTCCCAATGTTTTTGCCATTTTTTTTCTATTAGTTTATGATCATAATGCATTTTATTTGCCTCTTTCAAGATAAACTGTTCTTAAAACTTTTGTGGAAAAAAAGACCGTTAGGACAATTCCCACAAAACTAAGTATATTAATACCATAAAGTCCTGCTAGTAATTCACCAAAAGCATAAGGAGCGAAACAATAAATCAATAGTTTCCACCCTGTTTTAAAATCAATATTAGCAAAGTTCATTCTATTAACAAAAACTAACAATAAAGATAAAATCAAATAAGTAATAAATGTTAATAGAAACTTTTGCCCAATTCCTATCAAAGCAACAGAACCTGAACTTGCTTTTAATTCTTGATTTATTACTGAATAAACAACATCCCATTTCATATATTCGCCTTTACTTAGGCTATTAAAATTTAAATTATTTAATTCTGGGTAATCTTTATATTCTAAAATTATATTTACTTTATCTCCAACAATCTTAGTAACTTTAGTTTTACTTATCATAAAGATAGGATACTCGCTAGTCGTTTGATAATTATCATTTGTAGTAATGATAACTTGATAATGCTTAGCTACAAGTACTTTTACAGGTTCATCAGAACTACCAACAGATTTAATTAGTTCTCCATCAATAATTTTAAAAGGTAACTCCTTCCCTTCAAAATCTTGTCTGATAGTTAAAGAATCATCTTCAGTTAATTTTGGAGGAATTGAATAATATAAAATGCTTGGAAGTGTAGAAACAACTACCAACATCACAAAAAACAATGCTGTAATCCACCATTTATCTTTTTTATAAGCAGCAACACTGCTAGGAGAGAATAATGCATCTCTTAATCTTTTAAACATATCTACACACTTCCTTATTAAAATATTATATCAAAATACTACTGTTTAATCAACTGAAAAAGCCTATCTAAAACCTACTAAATCAACAGAATAACTAGTAATGTCACAATCATATTAACTAGAGGAGACAATATTCCAAAAGCAAATGCTTTTATATTTTTATAAGCCTGAGAAAAAATTAGTGCTTGAACGATTATATTAATTGTTCCTAGAATTAATAAACTATAAAATGCAAATAAACCATTATCATAATACATTGCATTTGCTACTAATATCGTTACTGTAATAGACCCTAAACCAGTAATAATTCCAAATTTACTAAAATATTCTTTAATATTAAATTTCATTTTTATAAATAAGAATAAACTGATTGCGAGAGAAACAAAAACAATAAATAAAGTAAACAAAATAATATCTAAACTAGGATTACTAACAACTGCAATATTATTTTCATAATTATAGTTAATATTACTATGGTATTGTTTTATTATTAATTCATCACTTATCTCTATATTATTGATTTCATCAACAATAATAATTTTAATACTAGTTATTTTTCTTTCACTGCTTTTACCAAAGCTATCTTCTTGAAAAGTGTTATAAGTAAAAGTGTGAATTTTTCTATTTCCTTTAAACTTTATTCCTTTAAGATCTCCTGCTAAATTTTCAACACTTCCTCTAATTAAAGAATTAGTAAAACCATCTTCAATCATATATTCTTTAATTAAATTTATTTTTTCTAAATAAGTATTTGGAAAAATAGGAAAGTCATTTTCATTTACAGCTTCTTCTTCAAAAAATAAAATATCCAGCACATACTCATTATCATTACTATTAATAACTTTTATAGTTATTGTTTGGTCATTATTTTGTAAAGATACAGCTTTTAAAACAGTAATATTTGTCAATAAAATAATTATTAATAAAAATATTTTTTTCATAATCTTCTCCTAAATAAAAAAGGCTATTTAAATTAATTTAAATAGCCTTAATAACTAATTTGCTGGGTATAAAATAAGATCACTTGGGAATGGAATTGTTGGAACTCCTAATCCTAAGAATTCAATACTTGTTGATCCGTTAGTACCATTAGAATTAGCTATTTTTAATTCTATTTTAGAAATTGCTCCATCAATAGCAGTTACTTCTAGTGATATTGCATCTTTTCCTGCAAGATCAAATGTTGCCCCATCATATGTTTCTAAGTTTAAAGCAAATGTATAAATTCCTTCAGCTTCTCCCTCAAGAGATAAATTCAAGAAGAATGATTCATCTTTTGCATAATTTAACATTTGTGAAGTAAATGCAGATACACCATATTGTTGTTTTAGCATTGTTTCTTCACTTGGAGATAATGGGCTTTGACCCTTAACAGCATTCTCTAACATATATACTTTTTGGTCTTTTACATAAATATGAGATTCTGTAGTACCTACTTGTTTATACATTAATTCATTGATTCCTGTTTCAGAATAATTATAAGCAAATTCTGTATTTAATACATCATCACCTAATGCAGCTTTCATCTTTATAAATCCTGTTAATGATGTATTATAACTATTTGCAATTTGATTAATTCTTGATTTCAAATTTTCAAGTGAAATTACTGAACTATCAGTTACTTCAATAGTAACTTCTGAAGTTAATCCACCAACAGCAGTTGCTGTAATAGTTACTTCTCCTGCTTTAAGTGCAGTTAATAATCCTGATTCACTAATTGTAGCTATTGAACTATCGCTTGATGAATAAACAACAGTTTGAACAGCTAATGCTGGTAATACTTTAGCTAACGCTTGAAGGGTTGCACCCTTTTCAACAGTTAACTCAGGGAATGTTAATACAATACTAGTAACGTCTGGAATAATTACTTCTGCTTCTTTTACTGTTAAAGTAACAGTTTTACTTTTTGTTCCAGCAGTTGCAGTAATTACAACTTCTCCAGCAGCTATAGCTTTTACTAATCCAGTTTCACTTACTGTAGCAACAGCAGGTTTACTAGATTTATAAACAACAGCTTGTGGTGCTTCGCTAGGAAGAACAACAACAGTTGCTTGTAATGTTTCGTCAATGTCTAAACTAGTTTTTGCAAATGTAAGTTCAACACTTGCAACTTCAATCTCTTCTTCTTCAACAGCAGTCACAGTTAATGAAATTGTATCACTAATTTTTCCTGCTTTTGCAGTAATTACAACTACTCCTTCAGCAACTCCTAAAACAACTCCGCTATCGCTAACAGTTGCAAACTCAGGTTTGTCTGATGTATAAGTAACTTTTTTATCAGCAGCATCTGCTGGTAAAACTTCTACTTCAAGAGTAAGGCTTTTTCCAACTTCAATTGTTGTTGCAGTATTCTTAATATTAACTTCAGAAACTTCAACTTTTCCACAAGCTGCTAAAGCAACTACAGCAAATAATAAAACAAATAACGTAATAATTTTTTTCATTAATATCCACCTCATATTTTCTTAATTACAAAGGTATTATAACAAAATACTACCTTTTTTTCAATCTTTATCTAATTATTTTTAGATAATAATTTAAATGCTATTATTATTAAAGTGATTTAACCCTTATACCAATTAGGATATTTATTAATCTCTAATTTTTCTTTAGTTATTGGATGAATAAATTCTAACCTATAACAAGAAAGATATAAAAGTTCTTTTTCTGTTGATGAACCATATAAATTATCACCAACAATACTACAGTCCATATTACTAAAATGAACCCTAATTTGATGTGTTCTACCAGTTATAATTTCCACATCAACTATCTTTTCTAATTTATTAATAATCTTATATTTTGTAATAGCTTCTTTTCCATTAAAATCAATTTTTCTTTTAATTTTACTAGTTTCATCTCTCCCAATTGGTAAGTTAATAATACCACTTATTTCTAAAGGAAGATTTTCGAGTTTTGCAAGATAAAATCTTCTTAACTCTGATTTTTGCAATTCATAATGTATGTACCCTTGTTTAGTGATAATAACTAAACCAGAAGTAGCCATATCAAGTCTATTTACTAAGTGCGGATTTGTTCCTGCACTTTTTTTATTTAAATCAAACTTTACGTAACTTAATAAATTATCATTTAAATATTTATTTGATGGCATGGAAGTTAAATTGATTGGTTTATTAACTATTAATAAATAATCATCTTCAAAAACAATATCAAGTTTTTTATTAACAGCTGGATAATCAGATCCTTCTTCAAAATAAACAACAATTAATTCATCACCTTTAACTAGCTTATAATAATTATACACTTCGATTCCATTTACATAGATAAAACCATATAATTTAATTAACCTGCCTAATTTTCGAGATAATCCCATTTCTAAAAGAAAATCTTTAACCATAATATTGTTTATATCCACACTCCATTTAAGTTTCATATTTAAAATACTCTAATAAAAAGGGCATAAGCCCATTTTATTTATCTTTCGACTTTGTATTCTTCGACAATTTTACTAATCAATATTTCTGGAACATAATCATAACGAATAAATTCACGTGAGAAACGTCCACTAGCTTGTGTCATAGCTTTTAAGTCTGTAGCATATTTAATAATTTCAGCTTCAGGAACTTCAGCAATTATAATTTGTGAGCCATCATTTTGTTCTAAACCTAATACTCTTCCACGACGTTTAGTCATGTCTCCCATAATATCTCCAACAAATTCATCTTTCACAACTACGCTTACTTTATAAATCGGTTCTAAGATAGTTGGTTTTAAATTAGGAACAGCATTTTTCCATGCAAGTGCAGCAGCAAGTCTAAAAGAAATTTCATTTGAATCTACTGGATGGTAAGAACCATCATATAAAACTGCTCTTACATTAACAACAGGGAATCCTGCCAAAGGTCCATGTTCAAGAACTTCTATAAGTCCTTTTTCAACAGCTGGGAAATAGTTTTTAGGAACTGATCCACCAACTACTTCACTAGCAAATTCAAAATTTTCTTCAGTTGTTTCAAATCTAATGTAAACTTCTCCGAATTGACCAGCACCACCAGATTGTTTTTTATGTCTTCCTTGAGCTTCAGCTTTTCCTCTTATTGATTCTCTATAAACAATTTTAGGATCACTTACTTCAAGTTCAACTTTATAAGTATTTTTCATTCGATCCATAATATACGCAAGTTGTAATGTTCCTTGTCCACCAAGTAATAACTGTTTCGTCTCCGGGTTTCTTTTCGTTTCAAATGTCTCATCTTCTAAACTTAATTTACTCAATGAACTAGATAGTTTATCTTCATCCTGACGATTTTTTGGAGTAATTGCAATATATAAAATTGGTGTCGGATGTGTTATTTTTTCATAAATTATAGGAGCTTTTTTATCACTAATTGTCATGCCATTTCTTAAATCATCAATTTTAGCTAAGCAAATAACATCTCCAGCATTAGCACAATCAATTAATATTTGATTGTTTCCCATCATCGTAAATAATGGCGGAACTTTAAAACTTTCATCAAGTTCAGGAATATATACATCTATTCCTGTACTTATCTTTCCAGAGTTAATTTTCACAAAAGCAATTGAACCAACAAAAGGGTCAATAGTAGTTTTAAAAACTTGTCCACTAAATGGTTCTTCACAGGCTATTTTTCGTGTAATAGATGCTCCATTTAAATCTTTACCTTTAACCTCACCTTTGACATTTGCATCAGGTAAATATCTCATCATCATATCTAGTAAAGAACTAATTCCCACATGATTGCTAACAGATGCTACAGCAATTGGGTAAACGTCTCCGTCTTTTGACCCTTGTAACAAGCCATTTCTGACTTCTTCTTGTGTTAGTTCTTCGCCACTAAAAAATTTTTCTAATAATTCTTCACTAGTTTCAGCAACTTTTTCTAATAAGCCAGCATATAGTTCTTCAACAATAGCAACTTTATCAGGATATATTTCCTCATCATGATATTTTCCATCAACATATATTCTTGCCTTTTTAGTAATAACATTAGCAAAACCATCAAATTTATCATCACGCCCTAGTGGCCAACTAAAAGGTACAGCCTTTGGACTTAGTTTAACTTTAATTTCTTGGATAACTTCATCAAATTTAATGTTTTCTTTATCCATTTTATTAACAACAATGATTGTTGGAATTGACCTTTTCTTTAATTCATTCCAATAAGCTTCAGTTCCCACTTCAACACCTTTAGAAGCATCTATTAATAAAACAGCTCCATCAACTACAGATAATACATTTTCAAGATCTCCAATAAATTCATCTGATCCAGGTGTATCAAATAAATTGATTTTATAATCTTTCCATTCAATTGGCATTAAACTTGAAATAAGAGTTGTTTGTCTTGCTTGCTCTTCAAATAAGTAATCTCCAATAGTATTTTTTCTTTCTACAGATCCCTTTTTAGAGATTGCTCCAGCTTCAAATAAAATAGCTTCTCCTAAACTAGTTTTCCCGGAACCAGAATGCCCCAAAATAGCGATATTTTTAATGTTTTTCGTTTTATATTCTTTCATTATGTTCCTCCTCAACACTGTAAACACTTTCATGCATTGTTTATATTATACTATATAATAATTTAAATTGCCATAGTTTTATCACAGTAATTGTTAATATATCTATTTTTCTTATTTAGTTAACATAACTATAATTTCTTAATGGATTACTTATCCAAAAGTCAGTTGATGATAATTCAATAGGGATACCATCGTTATATTCACTAGAGATATAATAATTATCTCCAGTTATTTC
Source organism: Acholeplasmataceae bacterium (assembly GCA_012841765.1). The sequence continues at coordinate 13,427 of DUUA01000140.1, read as the reverse complement.
AATAGTAATTATCCCATTTCTTTGATGGAATCTATCTACACTAGTTCCATTGCCTCCAGTAACAGAATATATTCTGGTTTTATTATTATATTGATATATTCTATTAATAGCTTCAGGTGTAGGATGACCATTACTATTACCTAAATAATTCCCATTGGTAATAATAGCAACCTCTGGTGTAACAGCCTCTAAGAAGGCTGTTGTAGTTCCATTTCTTGTTCCATGATGAACCACTTTTAATATATCTATATCACCAACATCATGCATATAGCTTGCCTCTAAAGCAAATTTATTATTATCTGCATCTCCAGTAAATAAAACCTTTGTCCCATAAGCATCTAGTAAAAAGATAATACTTCTACTATTAGCATCTGATTCTTTATAATAACCTGTGTTAAATATTTCTATAAAAACATTTTCTCCTATTTCAATAATTCTGGAACAATCGCCAACATTATTAAACGCATCTAATACTTTACAAACATTAATATTTGTTGCCTCATATGCAGCGACGTAATCACGGTAAACTTGTGAAGTATAAGTTCCTTCAAATGTTAGTAAATTTACAACTTCAAATTCATAAAAGACATCATCCATACTCCCGATATGATCCGCATGCGGATGCGTTGCAATAGCTAGTTCTATTATTTTGTCACTACTAATATTATGAGCAGCTTCTAAAACAGCTTGTGCTGTTTCAGCATATCTGTCTCCAGCATCGATAATAACTTCATAATCCCCATACTTTATCATCATTGATTCACCTTTATCATTTTTACCATATTTACCTACATCAAGAAAATAAATAAAAACACTTGGAAGCTCATCCCCTTCGCCAACTAAAATATTAATAGCATAAGAAATATCATCTTCAAAATATGAGATTATAGCTGTTAGAGTAACGGTTGTTTGTGAAAAGGGAACATTCACAACTCCAACTGAAGAAACAATCTCTGGATGACTTGAACTCCAAGAAACACTTCCACCATAAATTGTTGTTGTCGGTAAATTAATTGATTCAGTTACAATTCCTGGAATCAGAGCTTCTAAACTATTTACAATGTTATCTTCACTTAAATAATGTTTAATGACAATATTTAAAACATCAACTAATAAACTGTCATGATCACTTTCAAAACTAATTTTCACTTTTTCATATTGAACAAAATTATAAGTAAGAACATTATTTGTAGTCTCACTAAGATCAATTGTTTCCATAAGACGATAATTTTCTCCACGAATTGATTGATATATTTTTAATAAAACTTTTTCTCCATCTAATAAGTTATCTGGATATTGATAACTCAAGCTTAAAATACCTTCAAAGTTAACGTTTAAAAATTCAATACTCCCATTATTGGAAGCATTAATACTTAATAATTTTTTACTTTCTTTTTCTATAATTTTACCATTTGTAACTTTAAAAAGACTATCTTCGCTTACCCATGGACTATTATAATCATTTTCTAAGTAAGTACTGAAATCTTCATCTAAAACTAAATATGATATTTCTTCATCAGTAACAGTTACTTCAAATATTTTTTCTTGAAATTTATCACCAATTGATACTTTAACAGTTAAAATAACATCTCCAAAGCCTTTTATTAAACCGTCTTCGCTAAGAATAGAAGAGTCTGATGAATTCCAATCAATAGAAATATCATTAAAGACAGAACTGCTTTTTAATAAATTTATATCTCTAGCTGTTTCTTTTGGAACAATTAAATCAGCTAATGTCAAAGCAATCTTTTCTTCATCAGTTGCTTCAACTGCTTTTACTATAATAGTAGTAATAAAATCTTCTTCTTTATAGCCAAGTACAGACATCATTTTTAACTTAAATCCAGTTTCTTTTGAAAAAACAGTTCCAGTTAAAACAACTTCCTTATCACCGTCTATATAAAAAGGTCGGTTAACTTCACCTTCTATAGAAATAATATTTGGATCACTTGATGTCCAGTTTATCTTAATGTCTTGATAACCTGGAAAACTTACAGGTAAGATTATATCTTTATCAGTTTTACCACCTAATGTTTTAAAATTGTTATTTAATTTTTCTTTCACATCAACTATTTGTGTATTTTGATTATTTGCTTCTATATTATATGTAATAATAAAGTAAGCTGAAATTCCTATTAAAATTGTTAAAATTGTTGCCACAATTATTTTCTTTTTCATTTAAATACTCCTATAAAACTTTATTATATAAATGTCCTAGATAAATATCTTTACTAGTGATATTTTCTTTTAAAGATAAGTTAAATTTTTCAATTATCTCTTTAACTTCATTTTCATTTTCAATCGTAAAATCAATTAAAAAACTATTTACCCCTATTTCTTCTAATTCCTGTAAGTGATTAGATAAGTCAATTATTTGATAGTTCAAAATTCTCATATGACAAAACTTATCTCTTATTAAAGGATAATTATTACCATCTTTTTTTAGATAATGTTGTTTATCTAAACATAAGCTGCAACCTTTATTAAGAAGATTGCTTTCTTTATTTAGAGGACAATATTTCATTAGCATTAATTCAACTCTTCCATAAGCATACATTAGTAAATTAGGAAGATTATCATTTCTCTTTTTAAAACTTTCTGTCATTTCTTTAATGTCATCAAAAGATAATTCAGTTGATAAACCTATTTCTTTTACTTGATATTTATTTAGAAAATCAAGTGCATAAGAATTACAAGTATTTAAATACCAAGAACTAACTTGATTTTTCACATTTCCTAAAGAATTAGTAATTAAATTAGGAAAATCTTGTTCTTCTTCAACTCGAGAATTATAATAATAAAAATTAATTTCCGGATATTTCTCCTGATAATATTTATATAGAGTCGCTCTTTCAACAATAATATCTTCCATACCAAGCAATATAGATGCTTCTATTTGTTCTTTTGTTAAACATTTAATAATTAAATTAGTAGGATGTCTATTAAATCTTTTATTTTTATAATTTAAGTCTTTTATTTTTCTATTTGGATATTTATTTTCCCTAATTTCTTCTAATTTTAAAATCGCATTTCGTCTTAATAAATTAATATCTTTAATTGGTAAAAATATTTTCTTTTCTATATCCATAACTAATTCTAAATATCGATAATTAGTATCATTTATTTTTAACACTTGCTCTTTAATTCTTTCTAAGAAATTAGCATTTCTTCCCTCTTCAACTTTTTCAGACTTTTCTGTGACTATATTTTGGCCATCATCTAATTGTAAATGAAGGCAATCATCTTCTAAATATAATCTTCCTTTAATATTAATCTTAGAGATTTCTTTATTCTTTGCTTCTATTAAATATCTTCCAGTAGAAGTAAGATAAATCTCACTGCCAATATTATGATTATAATGACTTCTTATTTTCACAATACTATTTTTTTTAGCTTCATGAACCATATTACCATCAACTTCCAGTTGATTAATAACAATCGCATCTAAATCATCTCCAAGTATTCTTAGCCCATCTTCAAAATATAAATCTTCACTAGTTTTAAAACTTATATAATTTCTATCAACTGATATAATTGTTCCAATTAATACACCTAAATGATTAGAAGATTCCCTATTTATAAAATCTTCATTTTTTTCATTAAATAAGAATCCTTTTGTAAACTTTCTATTAAATAAGATTGCTAAATCTTTATTAAATTTTTCATAATCAACAACTTTATCAAGTAAAACATTATCAATAATATTACGGTAAATACTAGTAGTTTTGTAAATATAATCTTCACTTTTCATTCTTCCTTCTATTTTTAAAGAAGTAATGCCTAAATCTAATAATGCTTTAATATGTGCTGTCGTATTTAACTCTTTTGGACTAATTGCATAAGATTCTATGTTTTCATCAACTTGGTATAATTGTCTGCAAGGTTGAGCACATTTACCACGGTTTCCACTTCTGCCACCATGGAAAGAACTAAATAAACAATTTCCAGAAAAAGAAACACATAATGCCCCGTGAATAAACACTTCTAATTCAATATCAACATTATCTTTAATATTCTTTATTTCTTCTATTGATAATTCTCTCGGTAAAACAATTCGTTTAAATCCTGTTTTTTTTAATTCTTTTGCTTCTTTTACAGTTCTAACATTCATTTGAGTTGATGCATGTAATTCTAATCCCGGATATCTTTGTAAGATAATATTTACTATTCCTAAATCTTGAACAATAACACCATCAACTCCAGCTAAATACAAAAAATCTAAGAATTCAATCACTTCATCAATTTCTTTTTCAAAGACAATTGTATTAACTGTAGCATATGTTTTCTTATTAAATATATGAGCTTTACTAACCATATCTTTAATTTCTAAATTATTTAAATTTTCAGCATATGCTCTTGCCCCAAATGATTTTCCACCAAAATAAAAAGCATCAGCTCCTGCTTTTAAACCTTGGTGAAATGATGCATAATCAGATACTGGTGCTAACAATTCAGATTTATTCATGATATTCTCCTATCATTATTTCTAATTCTTCTAATCTTTTCTTTGTTTTAATTAAAAACTCTTTTTCTGAGAGATTAGGATATCTTTTACCAACTGCTTCACTCGTTAGTGGAAGCTTTAAATTAAACTGATTATACATATTAGCAAAATACTCAAAATCAATTAAACCGTCACCTACTATAAAATGCAAATCACTTTTTAAATCATTATCATGTAAATGGAGAGCAACTGCTTTATCCATATACTTATCCCAAGAATAAGTTTTTAAATTTTTAGTAAATGCTGAAGCATGACCAATATCAAAACAAAACTTTAAATGAAAGTTTTGGTATCTTTCATAAATTGCGTCTAAATACTCTAAACTTCTTAAGTTTTCAAGAGCTACAAAAACATTATTTTTCTTTGCTGCCTCTAATATAGTATTTATTCTCTGAAAGCCAATTTCGCTTAATTTTGGTGGTATTTTACTCGTTATATGCATAATTACAGTTTTTATTTGATATTTACTGGAATCTTCAATACCTTTAACCATTAAATTTGTAAATTCTTCTCCTTCTTCACCTTTTATCCATAAACTATTACAATTTGTAAATGGTAAGTGAATAGTCTCAATATCTAATTTTGCTTCTAACGCGTATTTTACTTTTAACTTAATGTCTTTATCATAAAAAATAAAAATCCCATCAAAACCACATTCTTTAATTAAATTTATTCTTTCTTTAATTGTTGAATCAAATCCATAATCAAAGTAAATGTTATGTAACATACATATCTCCTCATAAAAAAGGAAAAGTTACCTTTTCCTTATTTTAACATATTTTATATCTAAAATCATTCTTTTACTAAATAAAGAATTCCAATACACTTTTCTCCACAATGAGTAGAGATTACTGCTCCAGCACAAGTAATGATTATATTTTTTAATCCCATTTTAATTAATTCATCTTTTAAATAATTAGCGTCTTTTTCATTTAAAGAATGAGTAACAAAAACTACATCTTGATCGATTATATCTAGATCACTTCTTGCATCTTCTAGTAAAGCTCCAAGAGCTCTTTTAAAACCAACTGGTTTTTTAGCAACAATCATTCCCCCATCACAGACTCTGATAATTGGTTTAAGTCTTAACGCACTACCAATAAATTTAGTAGTTCCACTACATCTTCCACCTTTATGCAAATACTCTAGTGTGTTAATAGCAAATTGTACTTTAGCATTACTTGTAAGCTTTTGAACTTTCTTTGCAACTTCTTCGGCGCTAAAACCTTCTTTAATATATTTAATCATTTTAAAAATCAATAAAGAAGTTCCCGAAGATAAATTATTTGAATCTACTAAAAATACTCTGTTTTTAGTAACATTACCAGCAGCAATCTTAGCATTATTAAAAGTCATCGAAAGCTTTGAGCCTACTGAAGTGAATAAAATATCATAACCTTGATCAATATACTTTTGAAATGTTTGTTCTAATTTCATCGGTGTAACTGCTGCAGTTTTAGGAAAACTATTTGTTTCAGCAACTAATTTATATAATTTTTCAGCATTAATTTCATGAAAATCTTCGTAAGTCTTATCACCAATAGTTACAAATAACGGTAAAACTTCAATATCGTATTTATCATATATTTCTTTTGATAAATCAGTTGTACTATCTGTTATTATCTTAATTTTATTCATAATCTAATACGCTCCTCACTTTTATTATTATACTATAACAAAACATAATATTCCATTAGAGTTATGAACTATTATTCAAATTGCTTTAAGTCATGATAATAATCTATTAAATCATCTACATCACTATAAAGAATTTCAGAACAATATAACCCCTGGTAATTACTTTCCTTAGTTTTTTTAAAGAAATAGTTAAAATCAACATTTCCAAGTCCAATCCTTTTATGTTCATCTCTTGTTTTATTGTTATCATTAATATGAATATGCCATAAATGATCTTTTAATAAATCTAAATAATCATCAATAGAATACTCACTAACATTCCCATGCCCAGTATCATAAATAAATCCTAAATTATCTTTATTAACTAACTCTATTATTTCTTTTATTTCCTTAGGACTATATCCAAGTTCATTACTTGAAGGCATATTTTCAATGGCTATTTTAATATCATAAAATTTAGCATAATCACATAACTCTTTTAATATACAAATAACATCCTTTGTTATTCTTATATTGCAATTTTCAGCAATCGCTCCTAAGTGTAAAACAGCCTTTTTCACTCGATATTCACTAGCAAAAACAATAGCTTCCTTTAGTAATTTAATAGTATGATCTTTTTTACTTAAAATAGCAATTGTTTCGTTAACACCAAAAGGTAAATGACAAACTACTTCAAGATCTTTAAAACAATTAACTAAATCCTTTATAGATCTTTTATAAGATAATTTTTGTTCTTCTCCTGCCTTATAAGGGTAAAATATCTCTATTGCTTGATATAAATTTTTTTCTATTAAATAATAATATGTTAAAATTTCTTCACTACTTCTAAATTCGTTAATTGTAAAACATTTTTTCATAGTTTCTCTTCCTTAATCATTTTAACAATTATATCTGGAATATTTTCTTTACTTATAATATGTTCTATAAATAATGATTCATTTTGAAAATAAACAAAATCAATCATTATTACTTTTACTTCCTCTTTATTAATTCCATTAATATAAGAAAAATACAGAGATGAGGCACATTTATTAATGAAAAAATTCATCACATCTGAATTTATTGTACCAATCACTAAATAATTATTAAAAGGATTAATTTCTTTAATATTTGAAATGTTAATAATTTGATTTTTAAAAAGAGGAAATCCCTTAGATCTAATTGAGCCATAATTCATCACCGCAATATCACATTGATATTCTTTTAATATATAATCACAAAAAGCTTTTAAAAATATATCTTTATTATAAAAATGTTTTATAGAACCAATTTCATTATAAATTAAATCATTATCTCTAATGAAATAATTAATCATTTCAAGATAAGAATGATCTCTTTCTTTTAAAGTACAACAATCAATATTTTCTAAGGAAACTTCTTCAATTATATGGTGTTTACTAGATAAAGTTAAACGAATGTTTCCTATAACTTCTCCACTTGAACCAGACTCTATATAAGCCATTTTCCGTTTTGAAATGCAGTTAATAATTCTACATGTTTTCTTATGTGTGTGACCATTTATCATCACATCAACCTTTTCATGGTCTTTTAATTCTGCTATTTTATCTTCCAAATTATAAGTGTTACTATGTGAAAGTAAAATAATTATTTCACATTTTTCTTCTTTTCTCAAAAATTTGCTTAATTTTTTAACTGTATTAACTTCGTCTTTCACAATAATATCTTTTGAGATATTATTGATAATATCATATTTTTGCATTTTACCTAAAGTACCAATAATACCTATTTTTATGCCATTTAATTCTTTAATTATGTATTCTTTGCCAATTTGTAATCTATTCCCATTTAAACAATAAACATTAGAATTAATTAAATCAAAACTTGCTTCATTTAAGACTTCTTTCATTAGCTTAGGATCAGCAATCTCATGATTGCCGACACTCATACATGTTAACTCCAAAGAATTTAAAATTTGTGTTAAAGGTTTACCTTTTGTAACCTCACTAAAATATGTTCCTGAATACATATCACCAGCTGATAAGAAAAGATAAGAACCTTTTCTTTCTTCTTTAATTGTTTTTAAAAATGTAGCTATTTTTATAATTCCTACTTTATTTGCTTCTTCCAAAATAGCTCCATGAAAATCACTTAAATTATAAATATCAATAACTTTTTCCATATAAAATGCCTCTCTTTAAAAAAACAAAAGCCCATAGTAAAAACTATAGACTTAAATAATTATTATATCTTCCAGCTGCCATTTTTTTCAATATTATGTCTAACTGCATCTACTAGTTTATCTCTGAATAATATATCACTTAAAATTGTATTTGTCCCTCCTTGAAGTCGATAACTTGGTTTTTCATAAACATAATCAATGGTAGCTACTTTATAAACTTTGTTATCGTCAAGTTCTAAACCATCTTTTACATGGCTAACTAAATTAGATAATTGAGCTTTTATTTCTGAACCAGTAAGATAAGTAATTACAATTTTGTTATCAAAAGGCATCATTTTAAAAATACTTCCATAAGTTACTTCCGACCCTGAATAAAGAGGAAATCCTGATCTAATTCCTCCGCTATTAATAAATGCTGCATCAGCGTTATTTTCTTCTTGCAGAGCTTTCACTGCCCATTGTGTGAAATCTCCTTTATCGATTTGCATTCCAGCTTTTCCAAGTTTTTCATTAGCAATATCAATATAAGATTGATAATCCTTAAAAATATTTAAAATCGCTTTATCATCCTTTAGAGAACGTCTTGCAACATTCACATTTTCAGCAGAAACAGTTACAACTTTTTTTAAATCATAATCATAAACTAAGTTAATTACTCCAACATAATTTCCGTTACTTCCTGATTGAACAACAGGAAGAGCAACATCATTATCTCTTGATGTTTCATAAGCATAATAACGATGAGTATGACCATTGAAAATAGCATCTATTCTTTCATTTCCTTTTAGTAAAGCTAATTTTTCATTAATTGCAGATGTATCATCATGAACTAGCGCAACAACAATATCGCAATGTTCGCTTTCTCTTAATATTTTAATATTTCTAACTAAAGCTGCATAAGTATCAGTAAACTCATAAGGAGCGATAATGGATGTTAAAATACTTGTTTCTTGATAATCACCAATTGCACCAACAACACCAATTTTTAAACCAGCTTTTTCAATTACAGTATAAGGTTTTGTAAAAGGCACTGCCTCTCCTGTTGCTTTTTCGATAATGTTTGCTCCCAGTAATGGAAAATTCATTTTATTAGTTTCTGCATCACCATCTAAAAATTTTTCAATATCTGATATTCCCCAATCAAATTCATGGTTTCCGATGCCCATGGCATCAAATCCAATTTCATTCATAGCATCAACTACAACTCTTCCTTTAGTAAGTGATGATACTGCAGTTCCTTGAAACATATCCCCAGCTGAAAAAATTAAAGTTCCCTCTTCGTTTTCAGCTCTTTTTTCTTTTAAATAAGTAGATATTTTTGCTATTCCTGGTTCTCCGTTTTCTTCAAAAATTGCTCCATGAAGATCATTTACACCATACATTGAAATTGCTACTTGTCCTTCTTTTATATCAATTTTTGGATCATCTTCAACAGGAGTTTTAATACATGCCAATAATCCTAAACTTAATAAAAGAATCGTAATTATACTAACTATTTTTTTCATTCTTCACCTCTACTATTTCTACTATCGGTTTTCTTTCTCGTATTTGTATTTAAAATCATTTTTCGAAGTCTAATACTTTGAGGAGTAACCTCAACTAATTCATCTTCATTAATAAATTCTAAACATTCTTCTAAAGATAATTTTTTTGCTGTTTTTAAAACAACAGTTGAATCTTTATTTGCTGATCGCATATTAGTTTTTTGTTTCATTTTGATGACATTAACAGCTAAATCTTCATCTTTATTACAAATACCAACTATTTGACCTTCATATACTTCTTCATTTGGAACAGTTAACATTGTTCCTCGGTCTTCAAGTTGTCCGATTCCATAAGCTGTTGCTTTACCTTGATTCATAGACACAATAACTCCAAGAGTTCTTGAGCCTAAGCTAGTATTTTCCATTTTCCTATAATCAAGGAAATTATGAGCCATTGTTCCATAACCTTTTGTAGCAGTCATGAAATCAGTAGAAATACCGATTAAACCACGCGATGGAACAATATAGATAAGTCTTGTTTGCGAAGTATCTGCACTCATTGATTCTAAAGTTCCTCCTCTTCTCCCTATTAAATCAATAACTGATCCAACAGAAGTATGAGGAGTATCTATTTGAACATATTCATATGGTTCACATAGAACATGTTCTATTTCTTTAATAATTGGTTTGGGTTTAGCTACTTGAAACTCATAGCCTTCACGGCGCATATTTTCTATTAAAATACCCAAATGAAGTTCGCCTCTCCCACTTACTCTCCATTCATCAGAAGTTCCTTTTCTCTCAACTCTTAAAGAAACATCCTTTTGAACTTCACGATATAATCTTTCATCTAACTTTGTTGAAGTAACAAATTTTCCTTCTAATCCAGCAAATGGTGAATCATTCGTTCTAAATGTCATCTCCACAGTTGGTTCACTAATATGAATAGGCGGTAACGCCTCTTCGTGTCCCACATTACAAATAGTTTCACCGACATTGATATCAGGAAGTCCAGCAATAGCAACTACATCTCCAGCTTGTGCTTCCTCAACCTCTATTTTATCAAGTCCTAAGTAACTATACAACTTTAATATTTTAAATTGTTTAGTTGTTCCATCATTTCTCATACAAGAGGCCATTTGGTTAAGTCGAACTGTACCTCTTTGGATTCTTCCAATTGCCATTCTGCCAACATAATCATTATAATCTTGTAATGCTCCTTGAAATTGTAATTCTCCTTCAATACTAACAGGAGGTGCAGGAATTTCATTAATAATTAAATCAAGGACAGGATTCATTGTATATTCTTGAGATTCAATATCAGCATCAAAACTTGATGTTCCATTGATAGCACTAACAAAAGCAACTTTAAAATCAAGTTGTTCATCATTTGCTCCAAGTTCAATAAATAAATCTAAAACTTCATCAACTACTTCAATCGGTCTAGCAAAATCTCTATCTACTTTATTAATGACAACAATTGGTTTTAAATTATATTCTAAAGCCATTTTTAAAACAAATCTTGTTTGTGGCATTGTGCCTTCAAAGGCGTCAACAACTAAAACAACGCCATCAACCATGGTCATGATTCTTTCTACTTCGCCAGAAAAATCAGCATGTCCAGGAGTATCTAAAATATTAATTCGATAATCCTTATATTTAACAGCTGTATTTTTAGCAAGGATAGTTATTCCTCTTTCTCTTTCTATAGCATTTGAATCCATGGCGCGATCTGATAGTTGTTCTCTTTCTCTTAAAGTATCTGATTGTTTAAGTAATTGATCAACAAGCGTCGTTTTACCGTGGTCAACATGGGCAATAATAGCAACATTTCTTACATTCATATATTCTTCTTTCTAACTGAAAATTATTTCTTTTAATTTCAAATTCTTGTAGAACTCTCGTTCATGGGATACAATTATTACTGTACCTGGATATTCTTGAATCGCTTTAAATAAAGCAGCCTTAGCTATTTTATCTAAGTGATTAGTGGGCTCATCAAATATTAATAAATTTGATTTTTCTAACATTAGTTTTGCTATTCTTGCTTTTGTAACTTCTCCACCTGAGAGCTTATCCATGTCTTTAATGGCAAGTTCTCCAGATAAACCAACTTTTCCAAGCAAACTTCTAATTTCTAAATCATCCATTAAGGGATAACTCTCTCTAATGTAATCTAGAGAACTGATTTTATTTAATTCTTTTAAATCCTGAGAATAATAAGTAATCTTATTTAAAGGATTTAAATAAGTTTCTCCTTTTATTTTAGGTATCATTCCTAAAACAGTCTTTAAAAACGTCGTTTTACCAACACCATTTTTACCAATAATTGCAACCTTATCGCCAAATCTAATATTTATATTGATATTTGATAAAATAGTTTTTTTATAACCAATATCTAAATTTTTAACTTTTAAAGCTTCCATATCAAAGCTACTACTAAAAGGAAAAGCAAAATTAACTGTTCTTTCAACAACAGGTTTATCTAATACTTCTAACTTTTCCAAACTTTTTCGTCTGCTTTTAGCCATCCCTGTAGTTGATGCTCTAACAATATTTTTATCAATAAAAACTTTTGTCTTTTTAATATATTTCTGCTGAGAAACATATTCAGATTCATATTGTTTATCTCGTAGTTGTTTTAATTTAACATAATCTTGAAAATTTCCTCTATATTTAACAATAACTTTATTACCAAGTTCAATAATATAATTACTTATTTCATTTAAAAACTCAAAATTATGACTAATTACAAAAAATGCATTTTTATAATTTTGTAAATACTTTGATAACCATTCAACATGAATAGCATCTAAAAAGTTAGTAGGTTCATCTAAAAGCAAAACATCCTTTTCTTCTAGCAAAATTTTTGCTAGAAAAATCTTTGCTCTTTCTCCTCCGCTTAACTTTTTTAAAGGTTTACTTAAAGAAAGATTAATTCCTAAACCATTTAAAACATTATCAACTTTAGCTTTAATCATATAAAATTCTTTTAAATTCAGTTCTTCTTGAATTTTATCAGCTCTTTGTAATATTTTATCATATTTATCTTCTGATTCAAATTCTAAACTTTCATAAAGTTTATGTAAATCTTCTTCTAAATCAAATAAATATTCATAAACACTATATAAATATGCTTTAATAGTAATATCTGTTTTAACTTCTAAGTATTGATCAAGGTAACTATATTCTACATGGTCAAGCCAAATAATCTTGCCTTTATCAGGGGCAAGTTTATGACTTATTAATTTTAATAAAGTAGATTTACCTACTCCATTGTTTCCAACAAATCCTATATGTTCACCTGGTTCAATTTTAAAAGAAATATTATTAAATAAATCTTTTTCACCATAAGTAAATTTTAAATTTTCTACTTCTAACACACTCATATATACATCCTACTGGTTTATAAAACACAGTTTATTATTTCCTTTAATAAATTATTATAGCATATTTCCATCAAAATTACAATACAGAGGTTATCAAGAAAACTATAATATATTAACAAAAATATGGTAATAATACTAGGTTTTATTTTTTTATTAGCATTTTAAAAATAAAAATTGCATAAGATTATTATAAAAGGTTGATATATAATTAGTTTTTTATTATACTATATACATATTATTTAAAAAAAAGGAGAAGAAAATGAAAACGCATG
>DUUA01000139.1 GCA_012841765.1 Acholeplasmataceae bacterium | reverse complement strand
TTAATAATATTTTCAATATATTTATATTCTTCTTCAAAATATTTTTTTAAGTCTTCTCTTTTAGGTAATACTTTTATTAAATTCTTCACAGGTTTTAAAATAGCTTCAATTTTAGTTTTAACTTCTTTGGAAAGATTTAAATTTTTCCATTTAAATCTTGGAAAACTAAGTTCTTCCAAATTATTTATTTCATTATTCAAATATTTAAAATAAGTTTTAATACTTTCCATGTACTCATCATTTTCACTAATGAATTCATCGCTAAAAATACTAATGTCATCACATAATTTATGGTAGTTGAAAATACCACTTTTTATAATTAAATCGTCAACAGATAATTCCTTTAACGGAGCAATTTCTAGTAGATTATCATAAGTGTTTAAAAGAGCGCTTATTAAATTTTTCTCATCTGTTTTACTACTAAATATTTGCATGAATTCATATAATTCTAAATCATTAATATTAGTCATAATATCTAGAATAATTTCTTCTAATATCGTTTCTTTTACATTGTTGAAAAAGGCTTGATCTAACAATTCAATGTTGCTATCTAGACCAATAACACTAGCATTTTGTTTTACAAAATTATAAGCAAATGCATCAAATGTAGCAATATTTGCAGAATCAATTTTATTAGCCATTGCAGTTAAATTAGCATTTATTAATTCTTTTTTTATACGTTCTTTCATTTCTATGGCAGCTTTTTTTGTAAAAGTTAAAACTAAAAAATTATCTAAGTTTTTACCTTGTTTTATTAATTCTAAAACTTTAGTTACTAAAGTTTTAGTCTTACCACTACCTGCTCCTGCTGGTACAATTAATTCTTTAAAGTCAGAGGCAACAACCATTGCTTGTTTCTCATTTAAAATATATTCATACATTAAATCATCAATCTTCTTCATCATCAATGCCTCCTTCTTCACTAAAAAACATTAATGCTTCATAAATACTATAATATGAGTCATCTAAACTTTGTTTTGACTTCTCATCTCTTCTTAATTCAGTGCTAAATTCAACATTGTTAATGCTACTAATTGTTTTCTTCAACAAGATATCTATCTTGTTATTAATATCATTTAACACTTCTTCGCTTTCAATAATTCTATTGTTGCCACCTGTATAAAAGTTATTTTCAAACGATTCTGTTGTTATACCATTTAATTTATTAGTGAAATAACTATAATAAGATAAGTCCTTTAATTTATAATCGCTATAAACTTTACTTAAAATATAAGAGTATAGAACTAGTTGAAGTAAATTAAGTGCAGGAAAAGATATTTCTTCGTTATTACCACTAATTAACTTATCTAATAGTTCATCTATTTTTAATACACTAAAAGATTCTCTCTCTCCTGTTTTATAGTCAATAATTGAATATGTAGAATTATTATATAACTTAATCAAATCCGCTTTTCCTTTTAAATTTTGGACTTCGATTGGTTTTTCAATGATCAATTCTTCTGACTTTACTGTTTCTTCTAATTCAATTAACAATTTAAGGGCATCAACAATAACTAATTTATGTTTTCTTATGTAGAAGAGTGTTCGAATTAAAAGTTTATCACTATTTGCTAAATTGTTAAT
>DUUA01000138.1 GCA_012841765.1 Acholeplasmataceae bacterium | reverse complement strand
ATTTTAATCACTATATATTTTGAGTTACGTAATTGGTATTCCTTTTTTAATTTTTTCGCAAGATTATTCTTGCGGTTTTTCTTTATTGATATTTATAAACAAGATAGTAATATATAAACTAACAAATTATAATTATGTAGCATTTTAATACCCATTATGATAAAATAATATAGTATATATTTATTGGGAGTGTATTTAAAATGTTTAAAAGTTATCTGTTTTTTTTAAATAAGTTTCTATGTATTGAAGGGAATGACCAATATGTTTATGGAATTAATTTTATTAGTAAACCGGTTACTGGATATATTTCTTCTGATTTGACTGAACAAACAGCTAAAGAGTTAAAAGAATATCTATTGGGACATAGAAAAAAGTTTAGTGTTCCAATTAATTTTACAGGAACTACATTTCAAGAACAAGTGTGGAAGGCTTTGCTTGATATTCCTTATGGAGAAGTTTTAAGTTACAAAGAACTTGCTGAAAGGATTGGTAGACCAAAAGCTTATAGGGCAGTTGGTACTGCAGTTTCCAAAAATAATATTTCTATTATTGTACCTTGTCATAGAATCATAAAATCTAATGGGGAAATTGGGAATTACGGTGGCGGATCCATAACAAAGATCGAATTATTGAAAATAGAAAATATATAAAATAGGAAACAAGAGGATGATTAATTATAATGAAAAGTATTAGAAGTTTATTTAAATGGTCTAAAAACCATGGCTTTATATTGTTAATGGTATTATTGCTAGCTGCAATTGGACCATTTACATATTCATATGTACCAATGTTCATTAAGTATATTATTGATAATATACTTAATGCAACAAATCCAAGTAGTACTCTTCCTCAAGTTGTGCTAGATTTTTTTGGTAGATACGATGGAGTTAAAGCAATATTAGTAGTAGGATTATCCTTACTTGCTTTCCAAACTTTTAGAGGAATGATAATGTTTGTAAATGGTTATGTAAAGGGCAGATTTAGTGAAGAAATATCATATGATATGCGAACAAAAATGTATAATCATATTCAGGATTTACCATATTCTTATCATAATAATTCTGATACTGGCGATTTAATTCAAAGATGTACTTCTGATATAGACACAATTAAATTATTCTTAAGTGCACAATTACCGCAATTAATTGCAATAATTGCTCAATTTACTTTTGGCGCAATTCAAATGGCTAGTATTAATAAACAATTGATGTTAGTTACATTAATGATTGTTCCGATTAGTATTTTTACTTCAATTTTATATTTTAGATATGTTAAACATAAGTTTGAAGAAATAGAAGTTGTTGAAGCAACTATGACAACCAATATTCAGGAAAATGTTAATGGTGTTAGAGTTGTTAAAGCATTTAATGCTGAACTTGATGAGATTGAAAAGTTTGATAATTCTAATAATAATTATAAAAATGAAACTAGAAAATTGAATAACATGATGAGTTTATATTGGGGGCTTAGTGATTTCACTACTATCCTACAATATGCTGTTACTTTTGGTTTTGCTATTAATTTAGCTAAGACAGGAGTAGTTAATGCAGGTGATATCATTGCAGCCTTAATGTATATTGGGATGCTAGTATGGCCAATTAGAGGACTAGGTAGAATTATTGGTGATTTCGGGAAAGCGACAGTCGCTACTAGAAGAATTGATGAAATTTTAGATATACCAGATGATTTTAGTAATGATGGAACATTAGAACCTGTAATCCAAGGAAATATTGAATTTAGAGATGTTCATTTTCATTATCCAGAAAATAGCGAACATTTATTATGTGGAGTTAATTTTACTATTAAAGAAGGAGAAACAGTAGCTATTGTTGGTAAAACTGGTTCTGGGAAATCTACTGTTGCTAACTTGTTAGTAAGATTATTAGAAGTTGATGAGGGGGAAATTTTTGTTAATGAAATTAACATAAAAGAGATTAAGAAAAAATGGCTTCGTTCTAATATTGGTATAATTTTACAAGATCCTTTTTTATACACTAAAACAGTTTATGACAATATAAATATAGGGCATATAAAATATAGTAGAAATGATGTTGTTAAAGCTGCCAGAATTGCAGCAATTGATAAAGATATTATTAAGTTTGATGGGGGCTATGAAACACTTGTTGGTGAAAAGGGCGTTACATTATCAGGTGGCCAAAAGCAGAGAATCGCTATTGCGAGAATGTTATTACTGGATAAACCTGTTTTAATTTTCGATGATTCATTATCAGCTGTTGATACTAAAACAGACTTGATGATTAGAAATGCATTGAAAGAAAAGAGCCAAAAATTAACATCAATAATAATTACTCACCGAATTACTACCGCAAAAGAAGCTGATAAAATTATTGTTTTAGAAAACGGTAAAGTAAGCATGATTGGAGCGCATCACGAACTTGCTCAAAGAGAAGGATTATATAAAACACTTTGGGATATACAAGGAACACTGGAAGATAGTTTCGTTGATCATGTAGAGGAGGGTGAAAATGAATAATTACGAAGAACAAGATTATAGTACTCAGAAGTTTAATGCTTCTGTTTGGAAGAAAATTATTAAACTTGTAATTAAAAATAAAGGAAGTTTAGCTTTAATGATTATTTCTGTCTTAGGACTAGCTTTCTTAGATATTATTTATCCTCTGATGAATACTTATGCAATCAAAACTTTTTTTGAAGATGGAGATTTTACAAATCAAACTGCATTTTTAATCGGTTATGGATTTATTGCTGTTGGTTATGGTGTCACAGTTTTTGGATTTATTAGAATGGCTGGTAAAGTTGAAGTCGAAGTTGGTTATCAAATTCGAAAAGAAGCGTTTCATAAATTACAAGAGTTATCATTCGGTTATTATGATAAAACTCCAGCAGGCTGGATTATGGCGAGGCTTACAAGCGATTCAAGGAGACTTGCAAGTATTATTTCTTGGGGCATAGTTGATATGCTTTGGGGAGCAACAACAATGACAGGAATCTTAATTGTTATTTATATTGTTGAATGGAGGCTTGCATTAATCATCACGGTTTTATTACCTTTATTACTAGTTATTAGCATTTATTTTAGGAAGAAAATATTAACTGCTTACCGAGGAGTTAGAAAGATTAATTCAAAGATCACCGCTTCATATAATGAAGGAATTATGGGTAATAAAACTTCAAAAAGTTTAGTTCTTGAAAGTTATAATAGTGATGAATTTGATAAGTTAGCAACAAATATGAAAAGAAGATCTATTAAAGCAATACTGCTTTCATCAATTTTCTTTCCGATTTTACTAGTTGTCAGCTATGTAGCAGTAGTTGCAACATTAGGTGTCGGCGGAGATATGGTCATTAATGGTGTTAATAGTGCTTTTGGTGTTGCTTTAACGGTTTCCACATTATATTTATTTATAAATTATACTTTGCAGTTTTTTGATCCGATAATGCAAATAGCACAAATACTAGCTGAACTTCAACAAGCTCAAGCATCAGCTGAGAGAATTATTTCTTTAATTGAAGAAAAACCACAAATATATGATTCAGAAGAAGTCACTAGTAAATACGGAAATATTTTAAATCCTAAATTTGAGAATTACGGAAGTATTAAAGGTGATGTAAAGTTTGAAAATGTTACTTTCAGTTATTTAAAAGATGAAATTATTTTAGATAATTTTAATTTAGATATTAAAGCTGGAACAAGTGTAGCTTTAGTTGGGCAAACTGGTAGTGGAAAATCAACTATTGTTAATTTGGTTTGTCGTTTTTATGAACCAACAGAAGGTAATATTTACATTGATGGTATCGATTATAAAGATTATTCAATTGGATATCTTCATTCTAATCTTGGATATGTCTTGCAAACTCCTCATTTATTTAATTTATCAATTGCTGATAATATTAAATATGGAAGAAAAACAGCTACAATGGAAGAAGTAAAACAAGCTGCTAAAATAGTTGGTGCAGATGTCTTTATTGAAAAGTTAGATAAAGGTTATGATACATTTGTTGGTGAAGAAGGAGCAATGCTTTCAGTTGGAGAAAGACAACTTATAAGTTTTGCAAGAGCTTTAATAGTTGATCCAAAAATTTTAGTTTTAGATGAAGCAACATCTTCAATTGATACTAAAACAGAAGAAGCTATTCAAAAAGCAATAAAAGAGGTAATGAAGGGACGTACTACTTTTATGGTAGCACATCGATTAAGTACTGTAATTGATGCTGATATTATTTTAGTAATTGAACGCGGAAAAATAATTGAAAAAGGTAATCATACAGAGTTACTGCTATTAAAAGGAACTTATTATGAATTATATAGAAATCAATTTGTAAATGAACAATTGTTAAAATCTGCAAAATAAAACAAGAAGGAACTTTTTAGTTCCTTCTTATATTTAATGCCTGCTTGATGATTAGATGTGTGTTAGTAATTAAACGTTAATACATTAAAAAACGATTAAGAGTTGATTTAACGCTGTATTAAGCCTGCTTAAAGAGTAGTTAAATGAAATATATGATTTTCTTCTTCTATTGATAAAATTGATTTTTTAAGTTATAATAAATAAGTAGAAGTAGGTGAAATTCATGACATGTATATTTATCTATAATCCAGAAAGTGGGAATGGTAGAATTAAAAGAAGACTACCATATATTATCCAAACTCTAAAAAGAAAATATAGTACTGTTGATGTTCATCAAACAAAATCAAAAGAGGATTGTATTAATGCTGCAGTTAATGCTTGTAATAAATATGATGCAATTATTTTCGCTGGCGGAGATGGTACTTTTAATGATATAACTTGTGGTGTTGCTAGCCAAGAAAAACGACCTATTCTAGGTTATATTCCAACAGGAACTGTAAATGATATTGCTAAAAACTTAAAGATACCTAGAAATATTAAGAAAGCTTTAAAAGTTATTTTAAAAGGTGGCTATATTAAGCATGATGTTGGAATGATTAATGATACGTATTTTATGTATGTAGCTGCTGTTGGTACTTTTAGTTCTGTTAGTTACAGAACTAAAAGAAGAACAAAAAAAGTTTTAGGTAGACTTGCATATGCTTTTGATGGTATGAATGATCTTATAAATCCGCAAATAACTAATGTTATTGTTAAATGTAATGATTGTGAATACAAAAGTGAAGCGCCTTTATTAATGATATTAAATTCAAAAAGTATTGGTGGAGTTGTTTTTAATAAAAATGGGCATTTAAATGATGGCAAGTTTGATTTAATGATTGTGAAAAATTCTAGGCATAATGGGTTAATAAATATCTTTAAAATGATGTTGTCAGGTATCTTTAGGAAGAATATCGATCAAAAAGCAGTTAAACATATTAAAACTTCCAAAATTCATGTTCAGTTGCAAAATGATGCTACATGGTGTGTTGATGGAGAAGCTGGGCCTAAAGGCAATGTTTATATTGAAAACTTGCATCAACACTTAGAAATATATGCACCTATTAAAAATAACCATCCAAAATCTAAATATTTTGGCTAATAATTGCAATTATATTAATTTTTTGGTAAAATATATTATATAGTATAAAGGAGTAATTGATAACTATGATTAATAGAGATATAGCTTTAAAACTATGGGATAAAGAAATTGGTGATAAAGAGTATAGTTATGATTTTACAGGAAGAAAAATAAAGAGATCTGATTACCTTATTGAAAATCAAGTTGGGTGGGTAATTACATATGTTAGGCCTTTAGAAAAAGGGGGGCCAGATCATATAAATAACATTATAATAATGCATCATAATAGTTTGCATGAAAAAGGAGAAGACTATCCTAAATTTGTTGCTGCTAGTTATGAATATATTGCTAAGTATGATGAAAATGAAGATTTTTATTATATTGAAAAAATAATACATGATGATGATGAAGATGAATTGTATTTTATATAAGTTTTTAAAAAATAGAGTTTAGACTCTGTTTTTTATAGGAGGATTAAATGAGAATTATTGCAGGAAAACATAAATCAAGACTTTTATATAGTTTAGAAGGTAATGAAACTAGACCAATGATGGATAGAATGAAAGAATCTGTTTTTAATACTATTGGGCCTTTTTTTGATGGACAAACTGTTCTTGATCTATTTGGAGGTAGTGGAGCATTATGCTTAGAAGCTATTTCTAGAGGAGCGAGTAAAGGAATGATTGTTGAAAAAAATAAAGATGCAATAGAAGTAATTAAAGAAAACATTAAAATATTAAAAGAAGAAACAAATATTGTTTTATTTAACAATTCTTATGAAATGGTTTTAAAAAGAATAGCAAAAGATAAAACAACTTTTGATATTATATTTTTAGACCCTCCCTATAAGTTAAATATAATTAATGACCTTATAGGTTATATATTGGAAAATAAAATATTAAATTATAATGGTGTTATTGTTTGCCATTATGTTAAAGGAAATTTTAATCCTATTGATATTACAATTTTAAAATTAATTAAGAATTATAATTATGGGAAAAGTGAAGTTTCTATTTTTCAACAAGATAATTAATTTTATCTTGTTTACCTTTAACTATTATATAAAGGTTTATCTTTACAAAGTTAGTAGTTTAGAGTATAATACAATAAGAAATTAATATATGTCCTGGTAGCTCAGCTGGATAGAGCAACGGCCTTCTAAGCCGTCGGTCGAAGGTTCGAATCCTTTCCAGGACACCATTTTGATATTTATTAATGCTACCGTAAAGGGTAGCATTTTTTTATATCTTTTAAGTATTGTTGAAGTATGTTTGAAGTAGTGTTGAAACGAT